>CAJYIL010000692.1 GCA_913774795.1 Pseudobdellovibrionaceae bacterium | reverse complement strand
CCACTTCCGCCGGAATCCATCGTCGATGACGTAAAGTACGTCGGCCATTCGATGATGTTTTTGACGTGCGTGTTGTTTGTGACCTGGATCTCGTCGTCCATGAGAAACGGGTTATTTAGAAAAGGCCCGAAGAGAGCAAATCCCGCGACGAGGTAAGCGATGAGAACTAGAATTAGATGTTTCAAGCCGAACGCTCTTTTCTCAAAGACAAGGCTAAAAGGACCACGCAAGCCGCAAGCAGGCCGTTCCGGATCCAGAGCTCCACTTTAAATTGATCGGGATTCAGATAAACCGTTTCGAAAGAGTGAAGAAGAGAAGCACTTAGCGCAAGGACCGCCGTCAACGCGACGGCAAAGACAATCTGCACACGCGATTTTAGTGGCGGGCATAAGGGAAGAAGGAGAAGGAACCACATCACGGCGTGAGTCGGCGAGATCAGCGGTTGATAACCGATATCGAAACCTGCGAGATCGCACGCGAGAGCCGCGATAGTGAGTGCGGCTCCTGCGAAAAGAGCTAGCCTCGCGTGAACCCGACCGTCGTACTTTTCGGCAACGAGAGCGCCAGCGCGAGCGTGACTCGTCACTCGCTTGAGTGCGACGACCGCAAGCCAAACGAAAAGCGCCGTGATGAGCACGGGGCTTGTAAACCAAACAGATGCGACGAGCAGAGGGCCGAAGACAAAGAAGAGCAGAGCGAGTTTGGAAACGCGGCCTGCTTCTGCACGTCTAAAGATGATCCACGCGATGATGACGTCACAGATCAGCATCGTGAGTTGCCACAACGTATGAAACGCGAGGAACTCTCGCAAATTCCCTAACGAGCTCAGCTTTGCCGCTAAGAACGTTGGGATCAGTGCAAACGGAAGAAACGGGAAGGCGAAATCGGTGTAAGGCACTTGACCTGAGAAGAGCTTTTCGGCGACACGGCCAAACTCTCTTGTCTCGACGATCAACGATGCGAAGTTGAACAAGATGAGCGCGCGCACGGTGATATAGGCGAGCTGCCACTCATTGATCGCAAGCTCCCATTCATTTCGAAGCGCAGGGCCGGTGGCCGCGTATCCGATCAAGATAAGGCCCAGTGCAAATTCGTAGTAGTTCGCAAAAGCGATCGGGGCGAAGGCGAAAAGAGCCAAGCCCATCGCGCCTAAACCCCTCAGCACGGAGGCGGCATCGGGCTTTCGCCAGTTCTTTCTCAAGACGATGAACGCGAGGACGCCGACAACGGCTAAGAAAAACCAGCTGCTTTTAAAGCCGGTGTAAAGGTTGAGAAAGTTCATCAGCGAATACGGATCACGTCGCTCAAGGAAAACGGTGTGAATGTTCGGGAACTTCAAGAACGTGAGGCCGTAAAGACTCCCGAGGAAGTTTCGCCAGTCCGCGATCAGGTATCCTCCGCACACGAGTGCGGCCACGAACGTTCCGCGTAGCCATGCCAGGCGGTCACTCCAAGCTCTCCACGCATACCAAATCAACACCGGCACAAAGAAGATCGCGTGCTGTTTGTGAAGAAGAAGAAAGTTCGTTGCGATGAAAAGGGCCCATGGTTTCCGCGAGAGCATTCCGTATGCTGCGAGCGCGTAGCACATCATCGAGATGTCATCATTCCAGGCGCGAACGATGAAGAACGTGTTGAGCGGAAACGTGATGAAAAGAAGTGCCGGAACGTACATCATGAAGTCGCGGCGGCCCCGCGCCCTGAGCGCGATCAAAACAAGAAGTACGGCTGTGCATAACCGTGTGATGAGCTGTGAAAATCGTGTGTCGAGACCCATCGCCTTCCAAGGCGCCATCCACATGAACACGCCCGGTAAATAGGAATACGTCACGCCGCCCGGTGTGAGAGCGGGACGAAGTTCTTCGGGATATATGTTCGTATACTCGTGCGTGTAGGGATTGCGCCCTTCGATGAATGCTTGGGCGCCTTCTTCGTGAACGGTCCAGACATCGATCTGCGCGCGAGGAGACGTTGGAATAACGAGCGCGAACGCGCCGATCATGCACGCGAGCACGAGACTTAAAATCCACGCACGAGGACGCACGCAAAGCGCGACGGTCGCGAGCGCGGCGGCCGCAAAAAGCCCACGCATGTAGGGTATGTAAGTTTGGTCGGCGACATCGACGATCATCGACCGCAGCCACTTTGATTCAGGCAAAAGCGATGCGGCCGATACGCCTAAAAAAAAGAGGATGATGGCGAGGGCGATGAAGCGGTCGTTGCGCTTAAACCAGAGGGGCGTGGCAAGCGAGCCGACAACGAGAGCTAATACGATCGGGAGAATCGTGATCCACGCGAGTTCGAATTGTCCGTACGTAAAGTAGAGCGCAAACGCGAGCAACACCGTGATCGCGAGCGCGCGGATGTCGATGCCCATCGTTGTCGCCTCTTCGTCTCAAGTTTAGCGAAACGCGCGAGGGCAAGGTAGGGCCTTGTTTTTCGGAATAGCCGGAGGTCGAGTTCCGGAAAGTAAGGCCCTTTCCGGAAATTAAGGACCTACCTTCCGTTGACGAGATCGTCTTCGGACTTGGTTTGTTCGCTCACGATCGCGCGAATTTCGTCTGGTGAATACAGACGACCTTTGCCGATGCCCGGGCAAAACGACGAGACTTCTTTTTTCCAGGTCTTCGCGTTCATGACTTCGGGCCAGAAGGGCCAAGTGCGACATTGCGAAGGGCGACCTTCGTAAACGCCGCAGCGATTTCCGCCTTCCAAGAAGACGCAGTCACCGTTTGCGCGAGTCTCTTTCAAGTGCCAGACGCCGTCGGTTTTCTCGCAGTACTGATCCATGAACTCGCGCGTTTTCAAGTTCGCGCCGTTTTTCGCGTTGAACGCTTTCGTCATCGCGACGCGATCTTTCGCGGTCATATAAACGAATCCGTATTCACCGCGAGAGACGCAGCATTTGCCTGAGCCTTGGCACTCGAAGCGAACGCCTTCTTTTTCCCACCATTGTCCTCGTGCAGGCTTTGATGGAGGAGGAGCTTTTGCCATCAGCTCAAGCCTTTGGCGAAACCATTCGTCACCATGGTCCAGCCGCACATTTTAAACAAGAGACGGGCGCCGACGTTACCATCCCAATCGCTCTCGGGATTTTCTTGTTCGGCGACTTCATTGAGATCGAACGAAACGATTTTGCGGCCACTGTCGGCGAGAACCGAAAGCAGAGTGAGGGCTTGATCCCATGAAAGTCCGCCGGGAACAGGAGTTCCGGTGCCAGGGCACAAATCAGGAGTTAAGCCGTCGATGTCCCAAGAGACATGAACGTTCTGAGGAAGATGACTGACGATCTCTTTACAGATCGAGCCCCAGCTCTCGCCATTGTTCATGCGGCGCTTCGATTGGAGATCAAAGTACGTCTTCAAACGCTCTGAGTTTTTTTGGATGTACTCGTACTCGCCTTGCGAGAAATCGCGGATGCCGACTTGAACGAGCTTCGCTGGTTTCAGATCTTCCATGACGTTGAACATGATCGACGCGTGCGAGTGTTTGTAACCTTGGTACGCATCGCGAAGATCGGCATGAGCATCGACGTGAAGGATGCCGACATCGCCTTTGTATTTCTCAACCGACGCCTTGATGATGCCGTACGGAGTGGAGTGATCTCCTCCGATGACCGCCGGAACTTTACCTTGGCCGAAAACTTCGCGCGCTTGCGAGTAAACCCAATCATTCACTTCGACAGAGGCTTCGTTGATTTCTTTTTGAATCGCGACCGCTTGCGGATCAGATTCACGACCTTCTTCCAAGTACGTGAGAAACTCGCCGGCTTTCTTCTTGAGAGCACGGCCTTTGGTCACGATTTTTTCCGGCATGT
>CAJYIL010000691.1 GCA_913774795.1 Pseudobdellovibrionaceae bacterium | reverse complement strand
TTCAGCGAACGGCAGATCGCAGTACCAAACCCCTAAGTTCGTCGCGCGCGCGGAGCGCTCGAAACGTTGGGTCGCACGACGAAGTTCCTGTTCGGCCAAAACGCGCTCGTGAATATCGGTCACGGTACCGATGTAGCCGATAAAATCTCCCGCGCCATCAAAGCGAGGGTGACCGAGGTCGATCATCCACCGGTAGTCACCAGAGCGATGCCTCAGCCGATAGTCGACCCGTAGCGGCCCACGGTTCTCGACGGCTTTGGTGTAAACACGAGCCGTTTGCTCCAAATCGTCGGGGTGAATATTCTCGAGCCACCCAACCCCAAGATCCTGCTCTGGTGTTCGGCCAGTGTAGGCGTACCACTGTTGGCTCAAATAAGTGCATTGCGAGTCGCGATCCGTGATCCAGATCATCGCGGGCGACGCATCGACGAGTGCTTGAAACTGGGACTCGGTCTGTGGAGCGGAGAGAGAATCGCGGAGGCTGGTCACTCGGTCCCCGGGGGCTCGTTGAGTTTGGTGAAGTCGACCACTCCATCTTGCGATTTGTAAAAGACGCCGGCAAGCGCTGAATCTCGCATTTGTCGCAGGCTCTCATACGCGCGCCGGCGCGCGCCTCCGATGACCGTGCGATCCGAGAGATCGCTCGATCGAATAAAGAAGTTGTATCCGAGAACGGAGCCGCTGGTTGTCATCATGACGATGCCGTCCATCTCCGTCATGGAGCGGATCAAAGCCGAGACTCCTTCTAGTCTGGCATTGAGCAGATCAGGGCCGCCGTCTGGTGAGTCATCGATAAGATCGTCGAGGTTGATGGGGGTCGGAAGAAGCACTCCGTCCTCGAAGGCATGAGGGATGAGGCCGTCTTGGCGGAGGATCACGATGAGTGCGCCGGCAGACGAGTGCAAAATATTGTAACCCACTCTTTTGTAAAAAGCCTGGAGCTTGATCTTCAGATTGTCGTTCCAGCTGTCACTGACGATCGAGGCCGAGAAGAGATTGATCACTTGCTCTGGTGATTTTTCGTAGGGATCGTCGACCGAAAGTGAGAGGTAAAGCTTTTGGCCGCGCGAACTGCGAAGTTCGACGAGATTTCGCCCCGACCGCGTAAGCCCCAAGATCGCGCTCGACTCCAGCTGAAGCGCTCGCAGGCGCTCGAAAGAGGAAGAGTGCGTCAGATCGGAGTCGGTTCGCATCACTCCGTATTTGGCGTCGGACGCCGAGAGTTCGACGAGAACGGACCACGAATTTTGCGCGAGGACCGCACAGTGCTTGAAAATTTGTCGCGCGAGATTTGCGTCTCGCGGCACCGAGCTGATCCAGACGATCTCATTACCAGAGAGCACTTGGCGGGCTGCCTCCGCATCGTCGCAAAGATATATCGTAGGGAATAGATGCTGACCCTCTTCTTGATACGTCGCTTGAAGAAGCAAAAGTTCGGCGAGAAGTTCAGGAGGCAGCGTGAGTGCCGTGAGGGTCTCTTCGAGAGCGCCGAACTGTTGAGAGAGAAACGACGTGAAAGTCATACGCGTGGGCTCACGCGGTTCCTCGAACACATCAGGGTTTTGATTCGAATTGGACATCTTATCGCAGATTAAACAAGACGAGGTGGCCTTTGGATAGCCCCCGCACCGATCGTGCAGTTTAAAGCAAAATTCCAGTAATTTAGTCGGGAACCCTCTCGTTTTCTAAAGATTGAGACGACAACCAGAGCTTTCGATTTCTTTATTGTCCCGAACAGTCAGCCGAGGCAGACTTAAATGCATGCGTCGCCTTTCGGCCATCATCTTGCTTTTAGCCTATGTGGTCGTGTTTTTGAACACGAGTTCATCGGTCGCGCGCGCAGCCGGGGGCACCAAAATCACGGTCAGTCACGACGTGAGTGACCATCAACACGGTCAACCGAAGCCGTGTCCGAAATCCCACCAACACTCGCATGAAGTGGCCGTTGGCGGTCACGCCGCCCATACGCCCCACGCGTCTCTGCCCGAGCCACCGAATCCAAAGCCAGCCGCTCAGTTATTCACGATGTCCACAATCCGCGTACCTGCGGGCCCGTCTTTACTGGGAATTTTTAGACCGCCGATCGACGCCTAAGCCCGTCGGTCGTCTGTTTCAAAAAATTTCTCCAGCCAAGGACTTCAGTGAATGCTTGATTCACTCATTCGTTTTTCGTTACGTCATCGCGCCATCGTTTTGGTTGTCGCGCTCGCCACGAGCGCGTTCGGATTTTGGCTCGTGCCCAGACTACCCGTGGATGTGTTCCCGAACCTCAACCGCCCGACCGTGACCATCTTAACGGAGTCGCGAGGTCTGGCGCCCGAGGAAGTCGAAACTCTCGTCACACTGCCGCTGGAGACCGCGCTCAATGGCACCCCTGGTGTTCTGCGCATTCGCTCCTCAAGCGGACTTGGTCTCTCGATCGTCTTTGTCGAATTCGATTGGGGCACCGACATCTTTTTGAATCGCCAGTTGGTCTCTGAACGCCTTCAGCTCTTACAAGGTCGATTGCCCGCCGGGATTCTACCCATCATGGGCCCGGTTTCATCGATCATGGGTGAGATTCAAGTGATCGGCCTCACGACGACGAGCGATCAAATGTCGTCAATGGATTTACGAACGTTCGCCGATTGGACGATGCGGCCTCGTCTCATGACTCTGCCGGGCGTGAGTCAGGTCGTCGTCATGGGCGGCGACGTGAAGCAGTACCAAATCTTGGTCTCATCGCAAGCTCTGCAACGCGTGGGTCTTTCGCTTGAAGATCTCAAGCACGCGCTTTCAGAAATCAGCGACAACACGACGGGCGGCTTTGTCGATATCTCCGATCGCGAATACCTCATTCGACCGCTCGGTCGGGTCACGAGCCTCGATGATATCCGCAACTCGTTGATCGGAGTTCACTTCGGGGAGCCGGTCTACGTGAAGGACGTCGCCGAAGTGAAACTCGGCGCAAAAATGAAACGTGGAGAAGCCAGCATTAACGGAAAACACGCGGTCGTTTTGACGGTTCAAAAAAATCCGTCAGCGAGCACGATTCAGCTGACACGCCTCATCGAAAAAGAACTGGTCGAGATCCAAAAGACATTACCTGAAGGCGTGAAGCTCGAAACCGATCTCTTCAAACAATCACACTTCATCGAATCTGCGATTTCGAATGTCGAAGAAGCGCTGAGAGATGGCATCGTCATGGTCGCCATCATTCTCTTTCTCTTTTTGATGAACGTTCGCACGACGGCGATCACTCTAATCGCCATCCCGCTCAGTTTGGTCATCACCGCGATCACGTTTTATCTTCTCGGTCTAGGAATCAACACCATGACGCTCGGAGGCCTCGCCATCGCCATCGGCGAATTGGTCGACGATGCGGTGGTCGATGTCGAAAACGTCTTTCGTCGCCTCCGAGAGAATCGCCTCCTCGCTCAACCTCGAGGTGTTTTAAGAGTCATCTTCGAGGCGTCGAGCGAAGTCAGAAACTCGATTGTTTTATCGACGATCATCGTCGTGCTCGTATTTATCCCGATGTTCGCTCTCGGAGGAATCGAAGGCCGATTGTTTGTTCCGCTTGGAGTTGCTTACATCATCTCGATTTTGGGATCTCTTGTCGTCTCGCTCACGATCACTCCGGTGCTTTGTTCAGTTCTGCTCCCGAACTCAAAAGCCGTGCACGAAGAAAAAGAAGGGCGCCTTGTCCAAGGCATCAAACGGCTAGCGGTCAGAGTTCTCGATTGGACTCTCCCGAGACCCCTCACCGTTCTGGGCGGAGCCGTCGCGCTTCTTCTTCTGTCGCTGGCGCTCCTTCCGTGGATGGGCCACGACTTTCTCCCGAAGTTCAATGAAGGCACGGCGATGATCGGTGTCACTGCAGCACCCGGCATTTCTCTCAAAGCCTCAGACGAACTCGGAATGAGAGTCGAAGCGGCCATTCGCTCCGTTCCGGAGGTCAAGTCGACCGTGCGGCGCACGGGGCGCGCCGAGGCCGATGAACACGTCGAGGGTGTCAACACGAGCGAAGTCGACGTCGATTTTAAGCCGAGCCCGCGACCCAAGCAGGAAGTCTTAAACGAAATTCGCGAGAAGATCGAAGACGTCGGCGAGGTTCACGTGAACCTGGGCCAGCCGATCAGTCACCGTCTCGATCACCTCCTTTCAGGAGTGAAAGCGCAGATCGCAATCAAAGTGTTCGGTCCCGATCTCGGTGAATTGCGACGCTTGGCTGGCGAAATCGCCGAAGAAATTGCGAGCGTACGAGGGATCGTCGATCTCCAATCCGAACCGCTCGTCCTCATCCCGCAGCTCAAAATCGCGGTCGATCGAAGCGCAGGGGGCCGTTACGCCATTGCCAGCGGAGCCCTCGCCGAAGATCTCGAGACGGTCCTCAACGGAGAAACGGTCGGCCAGTTCATCGAGAATCAAAAAATCTTTGATGTGTACGTGCGTCTCGATGAAACCTCTCGCGCAACCACTCAAGATATCCGGAACACCGTCGTTAAAATCATGCCGACGGGAAAAACGATTCGCCTCAGTGAAATTGCCAATGTTTACCAAGGCACCGGTCCCAACTTAGTCAACAAAGAAGATCTCCAGCGCCGTATCGTGGTATCCGCGAACGTTTACGGCCGAGATCTCGGAGGCACGATTCAAGACATTCAAGCGAGGATCGCGAAGGTCGAACTTCCCGAAGGCTATTACGTAAAACTCGGTGGCCAATTCGAATCGCAGCAACAGGCTTCGAGCCGAATCGTTTGGCTTGCGCTGATCGCATTTGCAGCGATCTTTTTTGTCCTTTACATCCACTTCCGCTCAAGCCTTCTCAGCGCGCAAGTGCTACTGAATATTCCACTTGCACTCATCGGCTCGATCGTCGCGATCTTCGTGACCGACCGAATTTTGTCGGTCGCAACGCTCGTGGCCTTTGTCACCCTCTGCGGCATCGCGAGTCGAAACGGGATTTTATTGATCAGCCATTATCTTTATCTCGTCGAAAATGAAGGCGAAGAGTTTAATGCAAAAATGGTCATTCGCGGATCGCTCGAGAGGCTCGTACCGGTCCTGATGACGGCTTCGACCGCAGCCCTTGCGCTCGTTCCGCTTTTGTTCTCAAGAGGCGAGCCGGGAAAAGAAATACTATACCCAGTGGCGGTCGTTATCGTGGGGGGCCTCATTTCGTCGACGCTCCTTGATCTCATCGTCACTCCCACTTTGTTTTTAAGATTCGGCGAGAAAGCAGTTCGCAAACACCTCGCGGCCAAAGCCGAAAAACACCACGGAGACTGGACATGAATTTGATCTTCGCTCTCTTAGTTTCTCTGACGACTTTCGCACATGAAGGACATGATGACGGACCTATCGGAATCGCGACCGGTAAATACGGCGGCCTCGTCGAAGGCATCGTGGAGAAAGCCGATAAAGCTCGTTTCCACGACGCCATCCAATTGGGCAAAGCGGAGCTCGTGCGTTCGGCCGACGGAACGACGCGTGTTTACATCTATGATTCAAAGATGAAGAAAGTCGATCTCTCGCACCTAGCTCCGAAAGGCTATGCGATTGTCGAGTGGGGAAAAGGTCAGTCGTCGCGGATCACGCTCGAGAAATCAAAGAAAGCATTCATCGGCCAACTTCCCAGAGTCACTCCTCCTTATGCGATCGAGATTTATTTGAAGAACAAGGACGTCGAAATTTTCACTGAGTTCGAAAATCTCGACTGATTCGGGTGCTGAAACATGAAGGATTCGTCGCAATTTCGCACCGGCTGTTTCCATCCGACGAAACGCCGGCCAGACTCGTCACATGCTTTTTGAAATTACGAATTCTCAATCTGGCGATCAAACACTCCTTCTCGACAAGCTGCGGTCCGCGGGCTGCGACGTCATCCAGACAAGCAAAGGTCTTGTCGTCTCTGCGACTCAAGCGAATGCCGATGTCTTTGCCAGAGACTTTGATGTCGACGTCTCGTGCATTCAGGCGCTGACGAAAGAACAGATTGCCGCGTCCGCGCCCGATGTGCAGGCCTTTGCAAATGGCAAACGCTGATCGCTGATCGCTGATCGCGAGAGTTTGTAGCTTCTTGCACGAACGTGTTCGCTGGTTGCCTCCCGAGGCCCTTCGGAAAATCCTCAAGGCCTAACTTGGGAGACAGGTCTCATGAACGACATCGCCCTCACGATCAACGGCCAAAAGAAGAATCTCACTCTCGCACCTTGGACCACGCTCCTCGACGCTCTTCGAGAGCATCTCGATCTGACCGGAACTAAGAAAGGGTGTGATCACGGTCAGTGCGGCGCCTGCACCGTGATCTGCGACGGCCAACGCATTAATTCGTGTCTCACTTTTGCCGTCATGAAAGACGGCTCCGAAGTCACGACGATCGAAGGCCTCGCGAAAGCGGGCGGCGAGCTTCACCCGGTTCAGCAGGCCTTCATCAAACATGACGCCTTTCAGTGTGGGTACTGCACGCCTGGTCAAATTTGTTCGGGCGTGGGGCTTATTAAAGAAGGTCACGCCAAAACAGACGACGAGATTCGCGAACTCATGAGCGGCAACATCTGCCGTTGCGGGGCTTACCCGAATATTCTTGCCGCACTCAAAGAGGCGATGTCGAAATGAATCCGTTCAGTTACCATCGCCCGACCGAAACAAAAGACGCCCTCTCGCAGATTCAAAAGGCGAACGCAAAATTCATCGGCGGAGGAACAAACCTCATCGATCTCATGAAGGAGTACGTCGAAAAGCCCAGTGAGCTGATTGACGTCAATGCGTTGAATCTGAGAGGCGTAAAAACTCACGCCGACGGCTCCATCGACATCGGTGCTTTGGTCTCGAACGCCGATTGTGCGTATCACGCCGACATTCAAACGCACGCCCCGCTTCTAAGCGCGGCCATTCTTGCCGGCGCCTCGCCCCAACTCCGAAACATGGCGACATGTGGAGGCAATCTCCTCCAGCGCACGCGCTGTTACTACTTTTACGACAAAGCGACCAAATGTAACAAACGTGAACCAGGATCAGGCTGCGACGCAATTGAAGGTTTCAACCGCATCCACGCCGTTCTCGGGCAGAGCTCATCGTGCATCGCTGTGCACCCGTCGGATATGTGTGTGGCCCTTGCGGCCCTGAACGCAGAAATTCATGTCCGTAGTCCCCGCGGCGAGCGCGTCATCTCGATTCTTGAGTTTCACCGACTCCCCGAGAGCACGCCCGAACAAGATACGAATTTGCATCCTGATGAGCTCATCACGATGATTCGTCTCCCCGCTAATCCCTACGCAACTCATTTCAATTACCTCAAGGTTCGCGACCGATCCTCATACGCTTTTGCGCTTGTCTCAGCCGCCGTGGCGTTCGACCTAGAAGACGGTGGAACAATTAAATCGGCTCGTTTAGCGATGGGCGGAGTGGCTCACAAGCCTTGGCGCGATCTTGAAGCCGAGCGCATGCTAACAGGAAAACGTCCGTCGAAAGATCTTTTCGCGACCGTCGCGAAACACGTCTTTGCGAAAGCGCGCGGCTACAAACATAACCAGTTTAAGGTTCAGCTCGGAGAGCGGGTTTTGGTTCGATCGATGACTGAGGCGATCGAGAAAGGTGTAAAACGATGAGCGATTTGATCCCACAACCCGGGCGCTATGTCGGACAACCTGTCGATCGTTATGACGGCCCCGTGAAAGTCACCGGGGAGGCGAAGTACGCTGCCGATTACGCGGCCGATGGTCTTCTCTACGGCTTTGTCGTCAACGCCGAGATTCCTAAAGGACGAATTACGTCATTCGAAACATCGAAGGCGCTCAAGGTCGATGGTGTCGTAGACATTATCACTCACGAAAACCGGCCCTCACTCGCATGGTTTAACTCGAAGTACGCCGATCAAGACGCTCCTCCCGGAAACCATTTTAAGCCGTTGAAGGACGACGAGATTCGGTGCCAATCACAACCGATCGCGCTCGTCGTGGCCAAAACATTTGAGGCGGCCCGTTTGGGTGCGCGACTTCTCGAAATCTCATATCATGCTGAGCCCTTCGAAACCAATCTTGAGGTGGCGCAGAAAGATGCCTACGAGCCTCGCAGCAAAAAATCAGGTTTCGAAAAACCATCTTCGCGCGGCAATTTCGATAAAGGTTACGAGAGGGCGTCGAAGAAGATTGAAAGCCGCTACATGACTCCGCCTGAGACACACAACCCGATGGAGCTTTTCGCATCGACAGTCGTGTTCGATAAGAAAAACGAGAGCTGGATCGTTTACGATAAAACTCAAGGCACCGTGAACAGCCACGATTACCTCGTGAACGTATTCGGCCTCAAGAAAGATAAAGTGAGGGTCGTTACGAAATACATGGGCGGTGGCTTCGGCTCTGGCCTTCGCCCGCAGTATCAGCTCTGCCTAGCGATGATGGCTTCGCTAAAATTGAAAGCGAGCGTTCGTGTCGTTCTCACTCGTCAGCAGATGTTTTCCTTTGGACATCGGCCGGCCGCGCTGATGGATCTGCGCCTCGGAGCGAATGACCAAGGCGAACTCCAGGCGATCGAACACAAAGTCGTTCAAGAAACCTCGCGCTTCGAGGACTACGAAGAGAACATCGTCAATTGGTCGGGCCTTGCCTACAAATGCGAGAACGTGAGCCTCGAGCACAAGCTCGCGCAGCTGGACCTGTTCACCCCTCTCGACATGCGTGCGCCGGGGGCGACGACGGGCCTTTTCGCGCTCGAGTGCGCGATGGATGAACTTGCGACTGCGCTCGAGATGGATCCGCTCGAACTTCGCAAGAGAAACTATACCGATAAAGATCAAGCGCATCGAGACCGCCCGTTTTCGTCGAAAGAGTTAATGGCTTGCTACGACCAAGCCGCCGAAAAATTCGGGTGGTCGAAGCGAAGCGCAAAACCGCGCTCGATGCGAAACGGCAAAAAACTCGTTGGTTGGGGTTTTGCTGGCGGCATCTGGGACGCGTTTCATCAAAAAGCTCAGGCCAAAGCCATCTTCAAAGACGACGGTCGACTGACGATTCAATCGGCTGTCACTGACATTGGCACCGGCACCTACACCATCCTCGCGCAATTGGCGGCCGAGACTCTCGGCATCGACATTAAAGATGTTACGATCGAGATCGGTGACACCGATCTCCCGCCTGCGCCTTTGCAGGGAGGATCCTGGACAGCTTCAACTCTTGGCACGGCCACGCAGATCTCGTGTCGTGCGGTGTGTGAAAAACTCTTTACGCTTGCCAAGAAACTTCCTGACTCGCCGTTTGCGAATGTGAAGTTCGAAGATGTCTGCTTCGCAAGTGGATCAATGCATGTCAAAGGCGACCCTTCGCGCACGCTCGAGCTACAGAAAATCATGAAGTTAGCGGGCGAATCGAAACTCGAGGAAGACGGCAAAACTTCGCCGGGTCTGCTCGACATGATCAGGTTTGCGAAGAACACGCACTCCGCTGTTTTCGCGGAGGTCGAAGTCGACGAAGACTACGGCATGGTCGAAGTCAAACGCGTGGTCATCGCCGTCGCCGCGGGCCGAATCCTGAATCCCAAGACCGCTCGGAGCCAAATTCTAGGCGGTGTGGTCTGGGGTATCAGCCAAGCGCTTCACGAGGAGTCGGTCGTCGATCACCGACTGGGAAGAATTATGAATCACAACTTGGCCGAATATCACGTGCCGGTGAATCGCGATATTCACGATATCGAAGTCATCTTCGTGCGCGAAGACGACACTCACGCAAGTCCCATTGGCGTCAAAGGTCTCGGTGAAATCGGTATTGTCGGAACAGGCGCAGCCGTCGCCAACGCGATCTATCACGCGACTGGCAAACGCGTGCGTGAGCTTCCGATTCAGCTCGACGATCTACTCTGAGATCGCGGGCTACCCGAAAGCCGCTCGCCACATGATCTTAAGATCGGCGTAGACTGCGTCGCGCTCGAGCTTCTGCCATTCAGCGAAGAAAATCGCGGCTGAGAGCGCTTTCACTTTGTCTTCGTCTTTCGGGAGCACCCGGAAGTCAGCGTCGTACTTGCGGCCTGACTTGTGGTTAGCGTAACGACGAGCGCGCGTGAAACCCATCTGCATGAACTTTCGAGCCATGTCCATGCCAACGAAATCCTCGTCACTTTTGTATTTCGCGAATAATGCCGCAATTGCACGCGAGGAACGACGGGCCTCGTCTGGTGTTTTGAATCTCAAGGACGGCAGAATTTCAGATTTGTAAGGTTCAACGAGAAGCACACCTTCTTCACCCCGCCCAACCCGGTAGAGCTCAGGATTTTTGCGCAAGTCGAGGTGGCGGTAATCGCGACGGTAGTCGAAAAACTTTGTTTCTTTGTTTCGATTTCGGGCGTGGGTCAGGCGTCGAGGTTTTTGCATCGCTGGGTCAACAATGCGCCGAGAGCCCTGCCCGATTCAAGCTACAAAACACAGCGCTAAACGAGAAAAAAGGGTTCACGCACGCTCTCGACCCATGTCACGCTCTGAGGCTATGAAACATCTGATCGCTCTCGCTTTGACATTGGTTTCGGGCACCTCCAACGCCGCATTTAGAACACTCACATTTCAAAAGGACATTCATCCACGCGAGGCGCGCGCGTGGGAGTATGATAAGATCGCAAGCCTCTCTAACAACTCGGAGGTGACGTTCAAAGTCGAAGGTGAACCCCGCATCGAAGATCGTTTGATCCAGCTCGACGCTGTAATTACGAATTCGAGTCCATCGAAGAAGACGATCTACGTCGTCGGAGACAAAGATCTTTTCAAACTTGAGATCATCACGACAAATCAAATCGGGCTTCGCGAACCTAAACCATCAAAGCCTCCGATGTTC
>CAJYIL010000690.1 GCA_913774795.1 Pseudobdellovibrionaceae bacterium | reverse complement strand
GCCCGAAGCTTGCGTCACGCGAGTCTCCGCCTCCGCTCAGGCTGTACTCACCCCAACCTTTACGGCCGGCGCGTTCGATCTGCGCCAGCGAAAGCCCTGCCGCCATCATGTTGGTGATGTGAAACTTGTTAACCGGAGCGCCGCCGGCGTCGACGTGATAGCCGGTTTCGAGTTTGCCATTTGCACCGCCGGCTACGAGTAAGTTGTAACCGAGCGATTCGTGTCCCCAGTTTGCGTACTCGTACGCGAACGAAGCCACCGACGAATCAAGAAGGCTCTGTTGATTCGCGTCTTTCAACGCGCTTAAGCGGCCTAGGAAGTACGTGTAGAGATGAAGTTGCCAACGGAGGCTGTCGACGAACTCGAAGCTATTCTGACCGCCCTTCTGATTTCGGAAGTCGTGGTGCATAGAGTGCGTGTAACCGCCATCGAGATCAATGTCGCCGCATTGGCGAACGTTGTAGGCGGCTGTTCGTGAACGTCCGCACGCAAACGCAAGCGCGATTCCATCGAGCGCCGTTCGGTGCAAGACTCCCCAGTCACTGCTCGTCATATTCAGAGACGGAATCGTGCACGTGATCGTCTGTGAAGCCGAGAGGCCCTTTTCGTATTCACGCCACAGTTGAACTGCGCCCTCGAGCCGATTCTTGTCGTCGGCCGAAACACGCCGGTGATTTTTCAACCGATTGAAATCAGCGAGCACCGAGTCGACGAGACTTCGGCGATTCAACGACAATTGATCCGCTTGCGCCGTCGATGACGACGTCTTACCGCCGCCTAGCGACTGGTTAAACGCCGCGAGCGTTTTGTCCATGTTGATCTCGACTTCTTTTCCGTTCAACGTCCCGAAGCTGACACTCGGAATGTAGAAGTCGATTCCGTCTTTGCAGAGATTCACCCGAAGTGCTTTGTCGCCAAGGCCTTGCTCGACGAGATGATCGACGGAGTAGTAATAGCCGCTGAGAGGCCCGCCGTTATCAGACGGATAATTTGAGCACGTCGACTGGTTACTCTTCGAATGGTTCGCGCCCGCATTCCCCGTGTACATGTGAGCGTTCGAGATCACATTTAACTTCGAGAGAAACGGATTGAACTGGTCATCGATCATGCGCGACACAGTTCCCGTTTTTTTCGCAACGTCTGTGAGTAACTGAGTTTTCACATACGTTTCTTTTTGGGTCCACGGAGCGCCGTTCGGGTCAAAGTAAGAAGGCGTCACGTATTCGCGCGGCATTCCGTAGTGGGTCGAGAAGTGAATGAACTTCGTCGGCACATTGACCGCGGCATTCGCTTTCGAGGGAAGAAGCGACGGCAAAAGCGGGATCGCCATCATCCCCAAACTTCCCTGAAGAAACATGCGGCGGTTCATAGCGTTGTATTTCATCGCTGAACTCCTTCTTGCGATTTCCAGAGCAAGCTTTCGTTGACGACACCGAGGCGAATCGCATCGATGATCGGAGCGCCGGCGTGAGTGGCGCTCCGGAGATCGTTCACGACACAGTTATCGGCGCTTGCAAGAGTGCGGTAGCGAGTGGCTTCCGCTAACTTTTGCGAGAAGCATTCTTTTGCCACGGCACTGCGAGAGATGAGGCCGACAAACTCGGTTCCGTTCGCAGCTGAGGTCGTCTTCGCGCCTAAGTAGAAGTTGTCGATCGACGTATCAATCACGTGAGTTCGGCCAGTATCACCGGTGGCCGAGTAAATCTTCTCGGCCGATCGAGGGCGACCGAGAGGGCTAAATCCCTCAAGCGCGAATCCTGCCGGATTGATCATGCTGTGACAGCCCATACAGCTTTTAGTCGATGTGACCTGAGCCGTGATCTCGCGGCTTGAATAGAGATCGTGC
>CAJYIL010000689.1 GCA_913774795.1 Pseudobdellovibrionaceae bacterium | reverse complement strand
TCTGTGATCGCGGTGGATACTGGACCGAGCCATCGCGTATTCTTTTTGCTCCTCCAGATTTTCCTCCGACGTGGAAGCCTCTTCGCGGTCGTCCGATCTTGATCACGGGCGCGAACGGAGTTTTGGGTCGCGCGTTTCTTCGCGTCTGCCAAGCGCGCGGACTCGATGCGGTCGCGCTCGACCGTGCTCATCTCGATATTTGCTCGAGAGAAGACGTGTTACGTGCCATTGATGATTTGAAACCTTGGGCGATCATTAATGCCGCGGGGTTTTCAAAAATCGAACAAGCAGAGCGTGAGCGCCTCCGGTGCTACAGAGACAATGCCGAAGGTGCTCGCGTTCTCGCCGAAGCGTGCGCCGAACGCGGGCTTTCGTTTCTGACGTTCTCGAGCGATCACGTGTTTTCCGGAGATCAGCGGGAGCCATACCGTGAAACGGCGGCGACGGGACCCTTAAATGTCTATGGGCAGTCAAAGCTCGAGGCCGAAAAAATGGTGCAGTCGGCTTTCTCGAAAGCGTTGATCGTCAGAACTTCGTCTCTGTTTAGCCCTTGGGATGATCAAAACTTTCTAACGAAAACACTTCGCTCTTTGAAGCGAGGTCAGCCCGTGCGCGCGATCGAAGACATCTGGGCGTCGCCAACCTACGTGCCCGATCTCGTGAACAACGCGCTCGATCTTCTCATCGACGGCGAAGAGGGGCTTATTCATCTCACGAACGAGGGCGTGACAACCTGGAGTGAATGGGTGAGTCTCGCCGCCGATCAAGTCGGCGCCGATCGTTCTCTCATCGAAGGTGTTCGTGAAGCCAGCCTCGCTCTTCATGCCCGCCGACCCGCTTTCAGCGCCCTGACCAGCGAACGCGTTCGCGGGGTGATGCCCTCTCTCGACCGCGCGCTCTCGACGTTTATTTTTGAATCGAATAAGGAAGGACTGTTATGAAAACTAAGATCGCTATCGTCGGCGCGGGTTTTGCCGGAGCCGTGCTTGCGCGTGAATTAGCCGAGAGCGGCAACTACGATATTCATGTCTTCGACGCTCGCAATCACGTGGCCGGCAACTGCCACACCAAGCGCGACGAAGAAACCGGCGTGATGATTCACGAGTATGGTCCTCACATTTTTCACACGTCTCGCGAAGACGTCTGGGATTACGTCAATCGCTACGGAAAATTCGGCCAATACGTGAACCGTGTTAAAGCCGTGACGGCGCGCGGGGTCTTCTCGCTCCCGATTAATCTTTTGACGATCAACCAATTCTTCGGAAAGAAAATGACTCCGCCCGAAGCGCGTGACTTCGTCGGCTCGCTCGGCGACCGCACGATCACGGAGCCAAAGTCGTTTGAAGATCAAGCTCTGAAATTCTTGGGCCGTGAATTCTACGAGAACTTCTTCTACGGCTACACCAAGAAACAGTGGGGCGTTGAGCCCTCGGAATTGCCCGCGTCGATTCTTCAGCGCCTGCCTGTTCGTTTCAACTACGATGACAACTATTATGCTTCAAAGTATCAGGGCATTCCGGTCGACGGTTACACCGCAATCGTCGAGAAAATTCTCGATCACGACGATATCAAAGTGTCGGTTGGCGCTCGCTTTACCGCCGACATGAAATCCTCCTACGCGCACACCTTCTACTCGGGTCCGATGGATGGCTACTTCGGCTTCAAGCTCGGTCGCCTGCAGTATCGCTCGTTGGTCTTCGAAAAATTCGTCGAGAGCGGAGACTATCAAGGCAACCCCGTCATCAATTACTGCGAAGAGTCGGTGCCTTACACACGCATCTCCGAACACAAAAACTTCACTCCGTGGGAGCAACACGACCAAACTGTTTGCTTCCGTGAGTACTCGAAACTCGCTGACGAAAACGATACGCCGTACTACCCGCTCCGTCTTCAGGGCGACAAAGAGCTTTTGATGAAGTACGTCGATCTTGCGGATCAAGAGCAGGGTTTGACGTTTATCGGACGCCTCGGAACATATCGTTACCTCGACATGCACATGGTCATCGGCGAATCTCTCGATTTGGCGAAACAACTTTTGCAGACAAAGCTCGAAGACTGGCCTAAATTTAGCCAAAGACCAGCCTAAGGGAGTTCTTGGCGTGAACGTTCTTGTTACGGGCGGAGCCGGATATATCGGAAGTCATGCGGTTCGCGAGTTGATTCGCGCGGGCCACACGGTGACGGTGCTCGACAATTTGTCGACGGGCCACCGCGCGGCCGTCGATTCTCGCGCGCATTTCGTGCAGGGCGATACCGGCGATGCGGTCATGGTTGAGCGACTCCTCGTCGACCGCCGCATCGAAGCCGTCCTGCACTTTGCCGCTTTCATTGAAGTCGGCGAGAGCGTTCAAGACCCCGATAAATACTACCGTAACAACTTCGCGTCTCCGCTTGCCTTGTTGGGCGCCATGCGCGCTGCCGACGTTCGCAAAATCGTTTTCTCTTCGACGGCGGCGGTCTACGGCAATCCGGTTCGCGTGCCGATCCAAGAAGATGACGTGCGCGCTCCGATCAATCCTTACGGCCGAAGCAAGATGATGACCGAGATGGCGATCGAAGACGCATCGAAAGCTTATGGTCTGGGCTACGCGATCTTGCGCTACTTCAACGTCGCCGGCGCATCACCCGATGGAACAATTGGCGAAGCGCATGAGCCGGAGTCTCACCTCATCCCGCGCATTTTGATGGCCGCGCGCGAAGGTCGCGCCGTCGGCATTTTCGGCACCGATTACGCAACACCTGATGGCACTTGCATTCGCGATTACATTCACGTCGTCGATCTCGTGAACGCGCACATTTTGGCGCTCGAAAAAATTGAAGAGGGCCGCGACGCCGTCTACAATTTGGGCTCGGAAAAAGGCTTCTCAGTTCGTGAAGTGATCGATGCCTGCCGAGCCGCAACCGGCCTCGACATTCGCGCTGAAGAGCACCCGCGCCGACCGGGCGATCCCGATCGCCTCATCGCCTCAAGCTCGCGCGTTCGCGCACTCGGCTGGGAGCCCCAATACCCCGACATGACAACCATCATCTCGCACGCCTGGAAGTGGCACCAGACGCATCCGCGAGGGTATAAGAGTTGACGAGGGTTTGCGGCGGCTTGGGTTCGTCGCAACGTTCGGGCTCGCTTCCCGACGTTGTTTTTTCGCGAGATCGGTGCGATGCGGTTTGTGATTCTCTAGGGCGAGTTTTCGCCTCTCAATGCGCCGCTTGACTCCGCCAGCGGTTATGAGTGCCGCACATCCATCTCAAGTTACCTGCACTGTTAGACCCGCCGTCGGCAAACGGCATGATGTGATCGAGTTGCAAATATTTATGCGATCCGCAGCGGCGCCCCGTTTTTTCGTCGACGAAGGTGCAACCTTTGCCGTCGTTCGCGACTGCGTGCCGCTGCTGCGCAGTTATGTAACGCGAGTTTCCTTCATGCGCATGAAGCGACGGCACCTCATCAATCGCTGCCCGTTGTGGCGCGGCTTGAGAGGATTGGTTATGGACCGTTGTTTTAGCGCAAGTCTCGGTCGGTTGTTTGGTTGGGGGCGTCAGCTGTTTCTTCTGAGCTCGAGCTGACTCTCGAGTCAACGCGCGTGCTGCCGCGCGAGCCGCTTTCCGACGCGGACAATATTTATCCAATCCGTCTTCGGCAAGACGAGCGATGACTTCGCCAAGTGACTGATCTGAGTGTGAGAGCAAATCTTTGAGTTGATGCAACTGATCGAGTGTCGCTTGCATGATCGAGATTTCGAGTCTTGCGCGCTCAGGCGACGTCGATCGGATCACATCGCGTTTTTCAATTTCAGGATTTCGGCGCGCGAACTCTTTTTGCACTTCGCGAGTCGATTTATTCAGGCAAGCTTCGACGAGTTCGATCTTCGCGTTTTGTGAGTACGCTCGTTCTGATTTCTTTTCCGCGTTAAGAAACGACTGAATATTTGCGGCGGCTGTCATCGAGAGCTCGCCGCTCTCCAACCTGGCTTGAGCAAGCGGAACTTGATCAATGAGTTTAAGCGCGGAGATACGGATACTCGCAGAGCCTGCGCAGTATCCGTACTTGAGCGTGAGCATCTCAAACATGCTCGCGTAAGTCGGCAGGTAGGCTCGTCTGCGGTAAATCTCTTGGAAGTGACGAGTCGTCAACGTGATCGCCGCCTTCTCTTTCGCAACCGCTTGTTCGGTTGATGCCAGAAGGTGTTCATCCGTCATTCGTTTAAATTCAATCATGTCGGCATTCTCCGTTTCGATTTCGACAGAGAACCTAACATGAGTTTTAAAAAACGATTTTTGCTGGAAAATGGCAGAGCGTTCGGTAAAACAAACTTGCGCCTGACAGGACGCTAAATGCAGCAACAAGC
>CAJYIL010000688.1 GCA_913774795.1 Pseudobdellovibrionaceae bacterium | reverse complement strand
CACGTCGTTGGCAACGAGAGCACGGTAGCTTGGAGCACCTGCAGCGCCATCCGGAGACGCGAACACGAGGTTCTGTGCGCGAGAAGCGTAGGTGACGCGAGAGTCGTTTAAGACAATGTTCTGACATTCGAGAACATCGGTAACCGCATTGTAATTCAGAGAGCTTCCGGCCGCGCAAGCGCTCGGGACAAATGACGCGTTGGCGGGTCCGATGGAGGAGCGAAGCTCCGAACCGTACACCGACTTTGGCGACCAAGATGATCCATTAAACATCAGAGCCTGTGACGTGACGGGAGCGGAACTCGCGATTGAAACGCCCTGGATTTTCTGAACGCTTGGATTCGGGTACGCACCACCCAGATCGCCTCCGGCAGCACCGCCTGGAACGACGCCGCTGATTGTTTGCTCGGTGGCGGAGGTGAGACGACCTTGAGCATCCACCGTGAATCGTCCAACAGACGTGGCTGAACCATACGTCTGCGGCACAACCCCCGTATTAGAGAGACTGAGTGTGACAACGCCCGACGCTCCGCCACCTGTCAGTCCGGTGCCAGCGGCGACAGACGTGATTGCGCCTTGAGCTGAGCTGATCTTGACCCAACCTGAGCCATCGTCGCGGAAAATCTCTTTTGAGTCAGTCGCGATGTAAAGACGTCCCTCCTGCCACGGCGACGACGGTTTGTCGGCATTGAGGCCGGCTTGTGCCGAAGTCACTCCTCCAATGTTCTTCACCAATTGATCCGTGATGCCGTAACCCGCAAGAGTCGTTGGTTTGCCCGTCGCGATTTTTGTCCAATCGAGTGAAGGGATGTCGCTCGCCTGGAGAGTTCGGAATGACGGAGCACCTGATCCGGAGGCTGGGGCCGCAAAGACCGTATTCTGCGGCTTCACCGAATAAGTGACTTGTGACTCCTGAAGAGCTATCGGCGTGCAGACCATCGAATCCGATACGGCCTGATAAACAAGGGTTTCGCTTGGCGAACATGCGGCCGGGAAAAACGGTTGTTGAGTAACTGCGGAACGAAGATCAGCTTGCGTAATGAAATCCGGGGTCCACTGAGTACCATCGAACTTTAACGCGTGCCCGACTTCTTTCGTTACGGACGCGTTTACGTTTGTCCCTTGAATTTTTGCAACCGTCGGAGAGGGATACAGCCCGCTCAAATCTCCGGATGCGGAACCGGCTGGTGCGACGCCCGAAATCGTGACGTTCGTCACGCCAGTGATTCGTCCGTATCGGTCAACGTTGACCTGAGGAACTTGAGTCGCTGAGCCATACGCACCTGCTGTCGCGCCACTGTCGGCAAGTGAGATCGTGCCGGCGGAGGTAATAATTCCGCCGTTAAGACCAGCGCCAGCGGTTACGCTTTTTACGCTCCCCTCGTTCGGTGTCACCCATGCCAGGTGGCCCGCGCCATCTGTCGAAAGGACTTGAGTGGCCGAGCCTAAGATTGAAGGAAGAGTTAATGAGAGATCAGTTGTTAATGAGTCAGGACTCAAGAGCTGCACTGAATTCTGGTGCGAATGATTGTAGATCTTTAAATTTTCCGTTGAGGCATTTGTTGAACGGATAGAGGTTCCGGTAACAACGCCGCTCGCAACTCCATCACCGGTCGCCGTAATGTTTGACGTCGTCTGAATTGATCCGCTTGTTTGAACAGACGTTGATCCGCCGATCTGACCGCTGGTGATGCCGTTCCCACTCACAGTCTGGGCGTTTACGTTGGTGAGATTTGAACCATCGAGCACCGGCAGTTTTGATCCATTCTGAACTTGAACGATCTGCCCAGCTTGCGTTCCTGTATCGACAGCAAGTGTCCCGCTACTAGAGATTGTACCGCCCGTGAGACCGTTGCCCGCCGTTACGGACTGAACTCCGGCTCCAGCTGTACCAACAACATTCGTCGAAGTGCCGTTGTAATATTTGAGAGTCTGAGTCGTGTTGTCGAACCAGAACTGTCCTGACACAGGGGTTGCTGGATTTCCCCCGACCGACGGAATCTGGATACCTGAACTCGAATTTTTAACAAAGTCGGAGTTTGAGCCATCAAGAAGTGACATGAGCTTCGGGAAGTTTAAGTTTGAAAAGATAGAACCAAGGTTTGTTTGATTCAGCTTCTCAGAATTTGGCTGAAGAAATGCGTCTGGCTTCATGCCTTGAAGACTGTCGGCGACCATTGCGTTCGGAACCGAGTCCAAGCTCATGTCTGGCGAAAGCACGCTCGCGATACGAGTGGATGACGGTGTGACTTCCATTCTGAAGAAACGCGATTCGCCCGCCGCTGGTGTCGACATGCAGTTGACGCCGTTGGCATCCTTACCTGTCACCGCCAACCGGTTTTGATAGATCGCCGTCATTGTATTTCCCGAGTCGTTTGGACCTCGCACGACGCTTGTATTTAGCGGGCTTGAGCCGACCTTAATCGTGAAATATCCGTCGCTCGAAGTCGTGTTGACGTGCTGAATTTCTTCGTAAAGCACACACGCTTTACCCTGATCGAGAATTTGAATTCTGATCTGGACATCGGAGTCCAAGAGCGGGTTCGTTGGCGACGAGCTGTTATAAAGACGGCCGTCGAGGGTGAATGCCTGTGGTACGTCGCCCGCCGCGTTCGCGACTGAGAGGGGTAACAAGAGCATTGCTGCTGTCATACGAGTTTTGAACTTCACCGAAAAGTCTCCTTGTCTTCCGATTCCGCAAAGCTCTTCGAAGATTGTGTGTGGAAACTAAAGAAAAACGGATTCAAGAGTTCTTGAGGTTTGGCGACTTGAGCGAAGTACTCAAAACTCAAGAAGTCTTGATAGAGCGACGACGCCTCTCGGCCGAACTGTTAAGCGACCTCAAACCACGCCAGGAGCAAACTGCATGAACTTCAAAGCATTGATTATTTACGAAGACCAAGACACACTCGAATATCTCGAAGCGGCGCTCGGCCCAACCTGCGACGTTCACGTCGCTCTGACTCTTAGAGATGCCGACGAGAGGTTGAAGCAAAGCAAATTCGACCTCGTGCTGATCGATATCGAAATGAATGATCAGTCGACACTAGGCTTTGCGGAGAATATCAGGAGAAGACCAAGCCGACCCGTCGTCATCGTGACGTCGGCGAAGGACACACTCGATAACAGGATCGCAAGCCTTCAAGCCGCGGACGAGTTTCTTCCACTGACTCTCTCGTCCGAAGAGCTCCGACTCCGATTCTTTTCCTGCCTTCGGGCTGAATCTAAATTTCGGAAACACCTCTCGTTTCTGCGTCTCAACCATGAGCGCCAAAGTGCTGTCGTGAGAGATTTAAATGATATGCAGATGGAGATGAGTTTCACGCGGATTGAATTTAGGATCTTGTCTTACTTGGTGTCGGCTACTCCCGCAGTCGTCACCCGAAATGATATAAAACTTGCGGTTTGGGGCGCTGAGGTCACTTCGAGCAGAACGCTCGAGGTTCATCTTTGCACTCTTCGCAAGAAGTTCGCGGGCACGCGCGTGAAGATCGAGAGCGCGTACGGTGTAGGATATTATCTCATGGAAAACATGATCGATCACTCTAGCGAGGCGGCATGATAGGTTCATCAGCCGGTTTGGTTGCGACTTCACGGAGAAGTCGCGCTGCACGAGGCCACTCCCGCTCAATTTGATCGAGCAAAACCGGCGCATCAGCAAGGTCGACCTTTGGATTTCTCTCGACCGCTGCGAAGACCTCGCTGAGCTTGAGCGCACCGACGTTGGCGAACGTCGATTTCAAACGATGAGCGATGCTACCGACCATCTCAGCTTCGCTGTTGATGACAGCTAACTGAAAAGCGTCGAGCGCGGCGGGCGTCTCGCTTAGAGCGAGCTCGACGATGTCCTTAAGCAAGTTCTTTTTTCCAAGTTTCGAGATCCTCTTCAGACGATCGATCGCAGTCGAATCCAGGCGCGTATTACCTCTCGCTTCTGCCTCAATCACGCTTGCCAAGATTTCTGGATCGAATGGTTTCTCCAGGTACGCTGTCGCTCCAGCCTCCTTCGAACGTTCTCTATCTCTCTCGCTGACTGATGCAGTCAGAACGACGATTGGAACGCTTATGTTCTCGCTGCCCGCATGCCCTTCACGGATCATCCGAATCGCGGTAACTCCGTCGATTCCTGGCATCAAAAGATCCATAACGATGACGTCAAAAATCTGCTTTCGTAAAAGTTCGAATGCTTCCTCAGCCCCCGAGCAGGTCGAAACATCAAAACCGGCTACGGTTAACGTCTCTTGGCAGAGTGCGCGATTCAGCTTCTCGTCGTCGACCACGAGAACTGACGCCCTCGAAGCTCCAGAGTTCGGCGACGCCGCAACCATCGTGGATACCGGAAGCGCGATCATGAAGCTCTCAGAACTGAAACTTCGGTCTTCATTTGTGGAGATAAGACCAGACGTATTGGTAATGAGCTCATCGAGAAACGATTTCTCATCGACTGTGTAGAGCTCGCAGTAATCTCGGTCGAATTCACCTGTAAGCTCGAACTTCAGATTTGCAATCTTGTCTCCATAGGGCGCCAGATCAAGCGTGAGCAAGACTCGGCTCGCACAGCGATGACGGGCGAAATGCAAAACTCGAGAACCAAGATTCGTTAACAGTAAGTCATAGTCACCGACAACAAGGTTTTTGGGCTGCGCCTTGACGGATGTTACGAGTTGGCACCGCGCGCTCTCGTCATAAAATTCGTACGAAGAGTTCAAATCTTCAATCAGCTGATCAACACTGAACGCTTTTCGATAACCCGTCGCGGAATCGTAACGCCAAGATGAATTAAATGACGATGCCAAAATGGCCGTGATGCTCCTCGAGCCCGTGATCGCTTTCCGGAGCGTTGTTCGCTGCCAAACAGATAGCTCCGACTTTTCAAGAAGCTCAAGGTAGCCCCTCGTTTTGTTCATCGGCGTTCGCACCTCGTGAGTCACGATTCGAACGAAGCGCTCTCGATGCTGGCTCGCCGCCTGAGAGTCGCGAAGTGAGTCACGTAACGCGGTTTGGACACTCCTGACCTTTTCAAGCAGATGCTTTTGATAGCGGTAAAACATTAGCAACAGTCCAAACAGTAGGATCAGAGTAGTCCTTGTCACGACAGTGACGAAAAACAAAACTCGCTCCGCGCGTTCGACGTCGAGCGACAATGACACCGCGTTTTTTAACGAGCGCATCTGGAGATCAAGCATGTTCGTAGCCTCGCGATCGGCTCTTACAACTGAGGGGCTCTGATCAATCGTAAGATGTCTGAGTGCTTTGAAAGTTCGCGCCATCTCTGTGAAACTCTGGCGGCGGTCTTCGGCGCGTTTCTCTACGGCCTCGACGAAAGACTGAGAGATCGAGAGCGTTCGTCCCTCGGAGACAAGTTGCCGAATGGCACGGCCGAAACCCTCGAGGCCATCGCTCACGCGCTGATCGAAGTGGTCGGTTTCGCCATACATGGCGCTAAAACGAATCGCGTTTAGCTTCGCTTGAGCGTCGGTCGCGGCATCGACTAGATGATTTACCCTCTGCTCTACACGAATTTTGCTGCGCATTTGCTCCTGGATGAAACTCGGATAAACAGAGCAAGCAATGGCAAGCAAGCCCACGAGCGACCACACCACCCCAGACTTGCTGAGTTGGACCACCCACCTTTCAAGATTTCTTGAGAACAAGACCAACTCCTAGATTGTTAAGAGAGATTTAACAGTCGTTCTGCCGATATATTTTATTATGAAAAGTAGTCATAAACAAAATCTTAAAGGCGTAGAGATGAAGTTAGCAACCAGCAAAATCCTCTTGATCGAAGACGCAACTCATGAGCACCTCATCGTAAGCGCGACCCTTCATGGAGTGTCAGAGTTAGACATCGCGCCGGATCTGGAGAGCGCTCGCGCAAAACTGCAGGCCGAGCGGTATTCTCTCATCTTACTCGATGTCGATTTGCCCGATGGCGACGGCTTCAATTTTTGCGCCGAGCTTCGCAAACTCCCGCAGCATGAGTCGACTCCCGTTATCTTTCTCACTGGGAAGAAAGAAACGGAGGACCGAATCAAGGGTTTCACGATCGGCGGCGACGACTACATCACGAAGCCGTTCGAACCAGAGGAACTTATCGCGCGCACAATCTCCAAAATTAAGAGATCACAGAGAGCAAGATCGACGGACATTCTGCAGGTTGGCGGGCTTCAAGTTGATGTCGTTCAGCAGAAGGCGTTTTTGAATAAAGCTGGCGAGTCTACAGAACTTTTTTTGACTCCAATCGAGTTAAAGATTCTTTCCGCTCTTCTTCGGGCAAACGCAGATGTACTCACGCGCGAGGATCTCGTTTCGGCGATCTGGGGTAAGCTTCACGTTTCTGGTCATGCCGCTGACACTCACGTCAGCTCACTTCGAAAGAAGATCGCGCCTGACTATCAAATCAAATCAATATTCAAAAAGGGGTTCCAGCTTGTACTGGCACAACCTGGCGAAAACGCGAGCGAAAAAACTTGTTAAGAAGACCTGTACCGTAACGACTGCGAAATCCTCAGAAGAATTCCGAAAAGTTGTCGGGCTGGCTACTAGACGAGCCGGCCTCGAAAACGAGGGATTCGATGCAAGCGGCGTTAAAACAATCGGTATTGGTTATTCACGACGATGAAACATTCCGGAAGTTTATCACTAGCATTCTGAGCCGCGAGGGACTCGAAGTTCGAGAGGCCGAATCACACACCGTCGCCCTCTCCATCCTCAACTTGACGCTCTTCGATCTTCTTATTTCACCTAAACGAATAATCTCTGCATCAGCCGCTTTCTGGAAATTCCATACGGCCAAGCCGAGATATCAATGTACGAAGACTTTGGTGCTCTCTGAACCCGAAGAACTTGAACAGGAATCCTTTTTCAGTTCAGCAAACGAGAATATTCGCACGCTTCTTCTCCCTTTCGTTGAAAACCATTTCCGTTCAGTCATCAACGAGCTCCTCGATCGACGTCCGGTTGAAAGGAAGTTGCCAGCGGTACAGCGAACGACGGACTACATCGGGATCAATATCAAAGAGTTCCTGACGGGCTCTGAGGCCTCGACTGACATCTATCTTAAACTTAGCGATTCTGTTTTCAAAAAGGTCGCGCACGGGGGAATGCGGATTCCCGTCGATCAAATTTCACGATATCAAAATCGAGGCGTAAATAAGCTCTACGTCCATAAGGACCAATTCTCGAATTATGTCGGTTTTAGTCTTCGCATCGCAAACATCGCAAAAAACCACGGGGATCTTCCTCCCGCTCGAAAGGTCGCGATTGCCAATATGCTGGCGTCAAATTTGATCGACCAAACGTGTTTTGAAGGGATCAGCAAGGATCGCCTGCAAGACGCTTTCATGACAGTCGACACGCTGATTACAAATTTGTCTCACGACAGCGAGTTCTTCGAGCTCTTTGCACTCATTGGAAAAGATAAGGGTATGTCAGCACATGCCCTATCCGTCAGCGCTGTGGCAAGTCTGATCGCTAAGGAGATTGGCTGGGATCGACAAGCAACATTGGCAAGAATCGTCCTTGGGGGACTTTTTCACGACATTGGCGAGCGAGAGTTACCGCAAGAGATTTTGCAAAAGCGGCGCATCGATTTAGAACCGAGAGAACTACGTATTCTGGAGACCCATACGATTCGCGGTCGTGACCTCCTGCTCTCGATTAAGCAGATGCCCGAAGACGTGGCCCTGATTGCTTCTCAGCATCATGAGAAGAACAATGGCATGGGCTACCCCAGCGGGCTTAAAAAAGAACAGATTCACCCGCTCGCACGACTTGTCGCGACTGCCGACGTTTTCTGCGACAGCGTCTGCGGCACAATCTCGGGTCGCGCACTGTCCCCGCATGACGCTGTTGCTCACATGAACCGTGTCCACTTCTTAGAGTTGGATTCGATGTTTATAGAAGCTCTCTCTCGTCTTATTCGTCGTTCGACTAATAATGTGAATGTTAATCGCTAAAGGAGACGCCCATGGAACGCTTCACTTACGAAAAGCAAATCGCATCCGAATTCTATCTCTTTCGCGGATTTCTCGATGAGCATGCAAAGCTTCCCGTGCTCGCACCAGCACGCGCGATAAGTATCTGTCTTCGCCGCGTAGTCGGCATCAACTCTATCGGCACTAAAATCTGGTGCCAGTGGGTACGATCAATCCCACCAGGCACGAAGATTCGCTTAAGTAACTGTCCACCCTCATTCATCAAATGCTTTAACCAAGTCCACGGCAGTCTTACATCGAGCGTTGAAATCCACTCCTTTCTCGTGCCGTTCTATTCTGTCGAAACCGGTGAACGAATCGATTCACTCTATGTTCGGGGGACGCAGTTTACCGGCAAGAAAGTGATGGACGACGTCGTTGTGCTTGACTCAGCGATGAACAAGATGGAGCTCGACGTATTTCCTGATTTTTTCGACTTCATCTCTAAAGGCGCGGCATGAGAAACGTCTTCGATGATTTCAAACATCTTTGGCCCGAATCAAGGCATCAAACATTAGCGCCCATCCTAAAATCCGTGTGTTACTTACGCCTGCCGTCGGAAGACGTCCAACTCGTGCAACGACTGCGACCGGAGACGACCGTCATCGTCAGTGATGAGCCGAAGCTGATCAACCTAACGGCGATGGCTAGTATGGGCTTCGAACACATTATCCAAGCATCTCGACCTGACTTTGCACAGGAACTGCTCGTTGCCGCCCTCATGATTTCAAGACCTCTCGCCTTCCAGCAGAATCCCATGCCATTTCTTCTCGCTCCTCCAGCATCCGCAACAAGTCTTGAACTTTTCGAAAATCATCTCAAGGTTCCCATCCGCGCTTCGACAGAGAAACTTGGCGCGCTCGATCAATTACAGACTTTTTTAGCTCAAACTTCCCGTATGGATGCGATCTCGGACCTTTGCCTCCAAACTGCAGACGAACTCATCACGAACGCGCTCTTCGGTGCACCGACAGACAATCATGGAGCACCGCTTTTCCTCAAACGGCCCCGCACATCGAATGTCGTTCTACCGTTTAACGCGAGCGTAAATCTGTTCGCTCATACAAACGGCGACCGACTTATCATCGGCGCGCAAGACAGCTTCGGCTCTCTCCATAAAGATTTAATCTTAAAACGTCTCAATGAGCTCTATAGCAATCCAAAAGCACCGCCGCTCTACTCAGGTCTTGGAGCAGGTCTTGGGTTTAAGTTTATGATCGACAACAGCGCGAACTTTTACGTGCACTCCCAAGCCCGTAAATCGACGTTTGTCGCCGCCGGTTTTATTTTGAGCGGCCAGCGTGCAAATCTGACCGCAAGTAAGCACTTCCACTTTTCAACAGTGGCTTAGTTACGACGGATCAGGCGCTCGCTTCAGGCTGAGCGCTACAAGCGTCATGTCGTCCGCAACGTTGGGTGTTGTTTTCGACGTCACTGTCTCAACGATCGCATTCAGTCGAGCTTCCATCGACAAATGGAGCTGCCCGCACGATGCTTGAGCCGTTCGCGCGAGTCCTCGGACGCCGAAGGCACGACCCTGTTCGTCTTCAGCTTCTGAAAGGCCATCCGTGTAAAACAGCAAAGTCTGATGCACGCCAATCTTTATCTGATGTGCGTCGGGAATCTCATCGACGCGATTGATATCTCCAAGCCGAGGAGCGCGATGAGTGGAGAGGACTTCGACCTTGCCACCTACCGTGTTCAGCAGGAGAGGCGCTTCATGCGAGCAGTTGATCCAACTGACTTCACCATTCTCACTCATTTCGCCGATGACCGCGGTCATCATCAGGCTCCCTCGAGAACAGCTACGCACGGATTCATTCAGCAGGCGGACGATCTCTTTCAAGTCACTGATCTGGAGATACTCGACGAGCGACACGGTCGAGCGAGCCGCGCTCGTAATCAGAGCGGCCGACACCCCGTGGCCCGTTACGTCAGCGATCATGAAGTAGATTCGATCTTCGATTCGCCAACGGAACCAAAAGTCGCCACTACACTCTGAAGCGCTACGGGTCACCCCATCGACCATAACTGAGGGATGAACGTGGACGTGGCTCGGAAATAAATTTTCTTGGACGAGCTTCGCAGTCTCCAACTCTGACTCCATCCGTACCTTGACCAAGGAATCTGCAATGAACTTCTTCAGGTCAACTGCCATTTGCGCGATCGAACGCCCAAGACTTCCGACCTCATCGGGTGACGTCACGCGGACGCGGACGTCGAGATCACCCTGCGCGATCTTTTTAGTCTCTTCAACGAGACTTGAGAGTCTTGCGGTCAGTATGCGACCCATGAGAAGAGACACGACTGCAGAGGCCACGAGAGCGAGAACGATAGACCAAAGTGCTGCGTTCCTAAGGGTCCTGACCGACTTCAGAGCCAGCGCCGCTGGATAAGCCGAGGCAATCCAAAACTTCGTACCCTCAAGTGGTGCGGTCGCGACGACGAAAGCCGTTGGTCCTGCTCCGATCACCTTCGCAACTGGCGATTGAGTCAGCTCCAGTGCTTTCAGTTCGGCCATCAGTAGTGGAGCATCACTTCCTTCAAGTTGTTCGGCACTATGATCGGGACTCAAGACGAAACTCACGCGGTCTCGATCGCTTTGTTGCGCATTCGGCTTCAACGCCTCAATCGAATAGCCGCTGGTGATGCATACACCAGCCTCCTTTGTCGCGAGAAGGAGTTGATGGGTCGACGGGTCGAGTTTCAATGCGAGCCCTTGTCCGGACGACCTGCAGAGAGCCGAGAAGTCTGGAATCTGGTAAGGAACACGAACGAACAAGTCGGCAGTCACGCCATTTTCCACTCGCCCAAGGTAACGCAATTCGTTTGTCGTCGCTGGGATGGTTCCACGTTGCACGTTTGAAAGTCGCTTGGCATCGCTCAATAATCCGCCTATAGCCAGCTGAGTTTTCATCTGCGTAAGCCTCACGGTCTCGGCTGTTGAGTCCATCAGATTCGCCTCCCGCTCCTGCAGCAGAATTTTTGAAGAGACGACGACGAAGAGTAACAGCGCAACGCCAAGTACAATTGCGACCAAAAGCTGGATCTGCAGACGAAGCGAAATATACATAAATCACCTTTTAAGAAAGCCAAGTTCTCTTGATTATCGTCGGAGTCGAAAGAATGCCCTTACAAGAATTCTTGAGGGTTCTGCGGATGCGCCAACTTCAAGGAAGCTTGAGTCGAAAAGATTTGGCTTCAAACCGAAGATAAATCATCGCCTGGAGGCAGAAATGGAAAAGTGTAAAGCGCTTGTGATTGATGACAACGATTCGATGAGAGATTGGGCTGCCGAAATTCTCGAGAACCTTGGCTTCGATGTTACACGCGTAGCGGCTGCTTTCATCGCCGCTGCTCGGTTCGATCTCGAAACTTATGACCTTATCTTGAGCGACTACGAGATGCCCTCAATGAGTGGACTTGAGCTCCTA
>CAJYIL010000687.1 GCA_913774795.1 Pseudobdellovibrionaceae bacterium | reverse complement strand
CATGTGTCTTGAGTAGTTTTCAATGCCTGGGCAGAACCCGAGCTCTTCCATCATCTCGATGTCGTAGTAGGTGCGCTGCTCGAGCCGCTGAGCTTCGAGCAATTTCATCTGCGAATTGAGCTCGGCCAAACGATCGCGAAGTTCATCTTGAATCGACTTGATCGCGTTCTTCGATTTCTCGTCGCTCGTGACGTAGTGGGATCCTGGATAAATCGCGACTTGATCCATCTCCGCGATCGTCTCGCCCCGAAGCGGATCGATCCACGCGAGCTTATCGACGAAGTCACCGAAGAACTCGACGCGAATCGCGCGCTCCTCTTCGTAAGGAGGGAAAACGTCGACAACGTCGCCGCGCACCCGGAACGTTCCGCGGTGGAAGTCGATATCGTTTCGCGAGTATTGAATACGAACCAGCTCACGCAAGAACTTGTCGCGCTTGAGTTCCTTGTTCGCGAAGACTTGCATCATCATGCCTTCGTACGCCTCTGGCGATCCGAGACCGTAGATACAGCTCACCGACGAAACGATGATGACATCGCGACGATCGAACAACGAGCGCGTCGCCGAGTGGCGCATGCGATCGATCTGTTCGTTGATCGCCGAGTCTTTCTCGATGAACGTATCCGACGAAGGCACGTAAGCCTCCGGCTGATAATAGTCGTAGTACGAAACGAAGTACTCGACCGCGTTTTCGGGAAAGAGTTCTTTCATCTCGCCGTAGAGCTGCGCCGCGAGAGTTTTGTTCGGCGCCAAGATGATCGCCGGCATGTTCATCTGCTGAATGACGTTCGCGATCGAAAAGGTCTTCCCTGTTCCGGTCGCGCCGAGAAGAACTTGGTTCTTCGCGCCGTCTTTTAAATTTTGCACCATCGCTTTGATCGCTTCAGGCTGATCGCCTGACGGTTTGAAATCGGTGCGGAGCTTGAATTGTCCAACGGGTTTGCGATCGGTTTTGCGACTACCCGGCATCGCCTTGACCTTCACTTCGCCTTCTTGTTCTG
>CAJYIL010000686.1 GCA_913774795.1 Pseudobdellovibrionaceae bacterium | reverse complement strand
CAACATTCGAGAGAGCGTCATCGAGTTCAGCTCGCGACTGCTCCATCGATAGCTTGTAGCGCGGAAGAGCTCGCATCGTCGCCTCAACGATGACTCCGCAAGAGCCGAGCGAAACTCGCGCGGCATTGAAGAGCTCCGGATTTTCACTTCGCGAACACGAAACGAGTTCGCCGCGCCCGTTGACCAATCGCAATGACTCGATCTGAGTTGAGATCACTCCGAGCGTCGAACCTGTTCCATGTGTGCCGGTCGAAAGTGCACCGGCAATCGATTGAACATCGATATCACCGAGATTCTCGAGCCCATATCCGAGAGCGTCGAGCTCCTCGCCCAGTCGCTTGAGCTTTGTTCCCCCGCGCACTGTCGCGCGACCAGCTCCGCTCGAAATCACGCCTTGCATGTTGTCGAGGGATACCAAAACGTCGGATGTTTCAATCAATCGCGTGAACGAGTGTCCGCTTCCGATGCAACGAATCCGACGCTTGTCGTTTGCGGTCTGCCTGATTAGCGAGGCCAACTCACTTTCGTTCGCTGGCTGCGCGATCGTTCGCGGTTCGAAGACAACGTTGCCGGCCCAGTTTTTCATGCCAGAGCTTTTCCTTCGCCCCGATAAGTTTTTACGACGTCGACGACTTTGTCTCCGCGAATAAGATAGAGCTCGTTAAAGCGCTCACAAAGCTCGCCCGCTTTTGCATGCCGGAAGAACACAAGCTCGCCCAGGGTCAGCGCCCGTGGCGAGTGAATGGGAGTTTGCACCTCACCCGCTCCTTCGTTTTCGAGAAGCGAGAGATCATTAGGCAAATAGGGAGTCGGTGCTCGATCAGGGCCGGTTCCCGAGGCAGGATAGCCCCCACCAAAACAGGTCCAGATCGACTCATGCGAATGACGAGTGACCTCGAGAGCAAAACCTGCAGCGGGAGCGAAACGAAAGTCGTCGTAAAAATCGAAGAGCGCCGGAGAATAATATCCACTTCCGACGGTGATCTCCGAGACCGAAGGATCGACCGACGTCGTCTTGAGCGATCCTGTTCCGCCACCATTCACGCGTCGGATCGCGTAGCCCTTCGCTCTGAAGATTTCGTTCACCGCGCGACGTCTTTCTTCGAGGATGCGCACGGAGCGACGCTTCAGCCAACGCACGATGGGCCCTTGCCATTTTTGCGGAGGTCGATCCTGAACGCCGGCGACTTGAGCTTCGTAAGTCATGTAACCGTCGATCGAAAGCGACGGCCAACTTCCGCTCAACAATGCACGCAAGTTTTCAAGAGAGGTCAGCGA
>CAJYIL010000685.1 GCA_913774795.1 Pseudobdellovibrionaceae bacterium | reverse complement strand
TTTGCGAACGCGATGATGCCGGTCGTTTCGCGGTCGAGTCGGTGAACCGGAAAGAGCTCTTGATTTGTGCGATTGGAGAGCCACTCGAGGTAACCGTCATGAACGTCGGTCCAAGCGCGACGTTCATGAGCGTTTAGCGAGGTGTGGGTCGTAAGGCCGGCGGGTTTGTCGGCCCAAAAGAAAGAGCTCACTTCGTGCGGCAGTCGGAGCATGTTCCGTAGAGCTCGAGAACGTGGTGATTCAGCGTGAAGCCGAATTCTTTTGCGACTTTCTCCTGAAGGCGCTCGATCTCATGATTTTCAAACTCGACGATGCGATTGCACTTCGTGCACGTCAGGTGGTCGTGGTGATCTTTTGCAGCCCACTCGTAGCGAGCTGGCATGCCGCCCAAACGAATTTCACTCACGTAATCTTGTTCGCTCAATGTTCTCAAGAAGCGGTAAACGGTGGCGAAACCCACCGATGGATTTTTTGCGACGACGGCTTCGAAGACGTCTTGAGCGGTGAAGTGATTCGGGCCGCGACGAACGACTTCGAGGATGAGAAGTCGTTGATCGGTCACTTTCAAGCCGAGATCACGAATGATCTTTTTGCCCGGGACTTTGTCGACGCGGCGAGGTGCGCGCGCGAGAGTTTCTTGAGTCTGTGAAACAGGGAGAACCGGAGCTTGTGAAGGCGGCGTCGTGAATGTCATGCGCGCACTTTCATCATAGGGGCTAGAGGTTCGTCAACCCAAATGCGAATGACTCTCACCTTCAGCCGGGGATGACTCTCGTTGTCATCTCCGTGGATTTCATAGAAATTACAGTTATTTAGGTGTTCAGCGCAGCGGGATTTTGATGATAAGGCTGAAGCAAACGGAGCAGGTGGTTTGAACCGTCACGCAACGTCTTCTTCGTCGCCGGCTTCTCCGGGGATTCGAAGAACTGCAAGAATGAAGACGACGTGATCAGAACCAAATCGGCAATCATCTGCATCTCGCGAGGATCGGAGACCTTCTTCATCACGCCGGTTTTCACCCAATAGCCGTAGTGCGCTTGAAGAATGCGCATCGACTTTGCGAGGTGCGATTTCCAGCGTCGAGCGAGCGCCGGATCTTTGCGACGTAAGTGATACATCTCGCGGTGGAAGAAGCGATACTTCCAGTAGACTTCAAAAGAGCGCTCGATGAGTTCGATCGGAGACGCGTAGGCGCCTTTATCATTCGGCTTCCATGACTCGTAGGTTTCCTGGGTCATCTGCTCGAAGAGTTCGCGAATGATCTCCTCTTTATTTCGGAAGTGGAAGTAGAGATTGCCTGGAGAAATCTCGAGGTGATCCGCGATGTGATTCGTTGTCACGGCCACGACGCCCGAGGAGTTAAAGAGGTCGACGCTCGCAACAAGAATACGGTCTCGATTTTTCGCTTTTTTCATGGCGTAGAGTCCTAGCTCTGAATTTCCCCTCGAGACAATGAGAATTTTTAAAAATCTGCACGAGGTAGAGTTTGAGCTCTAGTTAGTCGTCTAGAGCAAAAGTAAATCAATTCAGATTTGTACGAAGTTGCAAATTCGTAAGGGTCGCTCGGTGCTAGCCTTGGTGTTTTGGGGAAGGGGAAGACATGTCGCTCCACGAGATTTCAAGCACCGATATCGATCAAACCATCGAGACAGCTCTGCACTCCATCAGCCAGTCTTTGCAGACCTCACCGGAAGAGTCGATCGCGGCTCACGCCGATGGGCTTGCCGCAAGCGAAAAGCTCATGAACTGGATCGATGATCAGATCGAGACTTCAGACGGAGTCGTGCTCACGCGGGACGAGTTTCGTCGTCGTCTTGAAAGCAACCGTGCTCGACATGCGGGACACGCCGAGCGATTCAGACTTCATGACTCCTGTGAGCGCTTGGAAAAACTCGTTCTGGGCGGAGGATTTTCTCCTCTGGCCTCCGATGACGTGTTCTTAACGGCCAATTTCAAGCCGCGTGATACGAACATCGAGTGGCGGATGCGATGAGAAGAGTTCGGCGACGCGGCCGGTGCGCGCGATTTTGAATGCGGCGTAGGCCGGCTGTGCGGGGATCTGATCGTTGAGCTGCTGCAAGCTCTTCAGCCCACGCAGAGCGCCGATCATGTTCTGGCGACCCGCAAGTCTGGCGCCGCCCGCATCAGCCCGAAATTCTCTAAAGCGCGAGAAAGCGGCGATCACCATCGAACCCGGGATGAACAGGATCATCTCAAGAACAAAGACGATGCCCATATAAGCGAAAGTCCCGAGGCCACCGCCGTCGCGATCATTGCTACGCATCGCTTGGTCGATCGCAAACGCAACGATTCTCGCGAGCGCCATCACGAACGCGTTCACGACCCCTTGAAGAAGGGCCATCGTGACCATATCGCCATTTGCGATGTGCGCCACCTCGTGACCGAGAACTCCCTCGACGGAATTGCGATCGAGCTGTCGAAGAAGACCGGAGCTGACGGCGACGAGCGAGCGATTCTTCGTTGCGCCCGTTGCGAACGCGTTGACCTCAGGCGAGTCGTAGACGCCGACTTCGGGCATCTTCGCGATGTTCGCAGAGCGTGCGAGGCGGTAGACCGTTTCGAGGAGCGCGCGTTCTTCAGCATTTGATGTTCGAGGATCGATGACCTGAACGCCGAGCGTCCATTTTGCCATCGGCTTTGAGAGAAGCAGGCTGATAAACGAGCCGACGAAACCGTAGATCAAACAGAAGGCGATGAGCGAACCGTAGTTCATGCCCGATTGAGTGATCGTGGGCCCGAGACCCAAGAGCGACGTGATGATCGAAATCATCGCGATCACGGTAATATTCAGAACGAGAAAGAAACCGATACGACGCAGCCAAACCATTGTCTGTTTTCCTTTGAGCGCGTTTTTAAATTCGCGCACGTGTTAACGACAATTTGGGTTCGGGTGTGGAATCGTCAAGTTTAGAAACGGAAACCCAACGCGGCTTCACCTAAAAGCCCACCGAGGTTCGAGACTTGGTCGCCACCCAAGAGCAACAAATATTGAACGGTGAGGTCGAGAGACACTTGGCGTCCGATGTAGATACGTGAGCCGACTTCGGGCGATCCGAGGAAAGCCGTTCCTCTCGCGTTTTCGCGAATGGTCACATCGCCGTTGGCGTTTTTCGATCTGAAGCTCGTGACTTGGATGTCGGCGAGACCTAGCGCTCCACCGATGTAGAACGCCGCTGTGTCTTTGAAACTAGCGAGGTTGTAAAGGCCCTCGGCTCTAAACATCGCCATCCGTGTATTTCGAAGGGAGATCGATTGATCGAGGCCATAGGCGAAATCGACTCCGACTCGCACTTCGGTTTTCGAGAAAACTTGAGAAGCACTCACGCCAAAGAGTGTCGCACCGTTTTTCAAATCGCTTTCGAGTTTCGAGTAAGCGGCATCGAGGTAGCCACCGCGAATGAAAAGTCGACGGCGCGGGATTTCGTTGGACGGGACTAAGAATGTTGTTGAAGCCTTGAGCTCTGAAGCGCGCGTGCCCGGTGTGCCTTTATCGGCATCGAGCGCGTTTTCCGCGACGGTGATGTCGGTCGACTTCGTCGAGAGCTTGCTCTCAGTGATCGAGGTATCGAAGACCGGTGGGGCGGGCGGGCCGAAGGCATCTGCGGGTTGGCTTGTCGCCGACAGCGTTGCCGCAGAGGCTGTGGCTTCACTCGTTGTTGTAGCTTCCACAGGCGTGCTGGTCGCGGTCGCGATCGAGGTCGCGATCGAAGTCGACGACACCTCAGTCGTCGGTTCCGCTGTCGATAACGCTTCAGCGGTCGATACGGCCGTCGAAATCGAAGGCGCCGACACCGAAGCCGTGGTCGCTGCTGCCGTCGACTCCGCCAATACCGAGGCCGAAGGTGCAACCGTTAGCGAAGAAACATCTCCGCGAGGAATTGCAATTTCAGCAGGAAGATTTGCGATCGCGACAGAGTTCGCAGTCGCGCTCGCGGTCGATTCAGCCGTCGCAGGTGCAGGCGCAGGCGAAGGAATCACCGGTGCCACGACAGGAGGCGCGATCACCACCGGACGAACGGGTCCCGTTTGCGAAGGAACCATTTCGTAAGAATCGGAGTCGGGAAGCGCCGGCACGAGCGAGCGCGCGGCCGTGTTCGGGATCTCGATACGAGCGGTCGGTTCTGGTCCAACGAACTCGAGAACCGGAGCTTCGGTCACGTCGTGGCGCTGGATGAGCACCGTCTCGCCCGAGGGCGCGAAGACCGAGCCATCTTCGCGAATGACGACGGATGGGGCTTCGGGTAGCGCGGGCTGATCGAAATTCATGACGAGTTTTTTGCGAGTCGGTAAAGTCTTGGCAAGGCCAGGCGCCGAAGTATCCACGATGATGATCGGTCGGCGAGAGGTTTTCTTCGCCGGCAGAGCAGTCGTTTTCGACGCCGCAGTTTTCTTCTTTGCCGGAAGTGTTGTCGGCAGCGGAGCTGCGTGTGAAAAGCGTGTCCACAAGAACATGACGAGAAGGAGAAAGAGAGGGGCGATCGAGAGTTTTCTCATGGGGAACTCCAGCTCGAAGTGGTCTTGCCATTGACGGTGAGAGATGAAATGAAAAGCTCCGAGACGGAGACGCTCGATCCTGATCCGATTGAAATTTGCAACGCGGCCATCGGAATCGCTTTTGGTGCTTCCGGTGAATCACTGACCGCGTTCTTCAAACACGCCGAGGGATAGGCCGCCAACAACGCGGTCAAGGATGACGCAGTCGCCGATAAGACGGTCGCTCCAGATGCGTCCACGATATCGGAGGCAAAAGAGGGAGACCAAAGAGCCGAAGATAATGCGACTGAACCAACCGGGAGAGTCGTCTCAATCGAACGAATGGCTGAGCCGTCGCACTTCAAGTCGACCAACACCGAGATGCGAAGAGAAGCGGCTGACGACGAAGAGGTTTCCATCTGCAGATCGAGATCGCTCAAAGCCGTCGATTGAAGTCCGCCGAGACCGACGATCGCGCGGGAGCCAATCAAAGTCGAATCGACGAAAGACCCTTCGGTGGATTCGCCGCCGCGAACACGCAAACGAAGAGCGCCTTCGGCCACCATCGCGTCTGCGCGATTCACCGATTGATCGTAAAAGCCGTCGGGGAGTGCCGAGCGCTCGATAACGACGAGCCCTCCGTCGCCATCGGAATAGATCGTATCGGAGCGACCGCAGCCGCTTCCGAGAACTCCCAGCAATATGAAAAGCAAGCTCCAGAGCTTCATGTTCAAGAAACACTGCAATTTTCGAGGTGGGCGGCCCCGGGCAAAGTGTCTAAAACCTAAACAGGCCAAATGCATCCTCTTCGAGGAAACGCTCGACGCCACACTCATTCCTAAATTCGAAGAACAATCCGCGTCGCACGAGACCAAAAGTTGTCCCTCCCGCTCGGCCGGTGCTAGTCCTAGAGAGATGCGCCTTCCGCTTACGCAAACCTCACTTCTCACGCAGTCATTTACGCTTCGGGGGAGTCGTCGCGCGCTCATCTTGTTCGTTGCGTTTCTCTCGGCACTTGCGGGCTTGGCGTCGCCGTTTTTCCAAAAACTATTTATCGACCGCCTTTTAGGGGCGACGAGCTTTGCGCACGAGTGGGTCAGGTGGG
>CAJYIL010000684.1 GCA_913774795.1 Pseudobdellovibrionaceae bacterium | reverse complement strand
ACTTTAAATCATTCTCCGCGATTTTCGCGTTGATGGCCTCGACGATGCCCTCAGGGAGATCGGCGCTTCCATCGCTGTGATCGCCGTAAACTTCGAGCGGCGGACCGACCGGCTTGAAGCGAGCGTTACCGAGGCCCGTGAGACCGATGCCCTTGATGTTGACCCAAACGTCTTTCGAGTCTCTTCCTTTCAGGCGAATGTAACCCGCGCGTCCTGAGCCACCGTGAGCGTCGAGTTCGATCTCAACGAAGCGGGGCTCACCTTCGCGCATCGGCTCTTTTGAGACCGACTCATTCACATATTTCGGGTTCTCTTTGATAAGGAGTGCGATTTGATCAGCCACTGATTTTTCGAATGCCTGATCGCCGACGCGTCCACGTTCGGTCACGATACCGAGATCGTCTGCGAGCATTTGATCCCAGTAAAGAACCTTCGCACCTTTCACTTGTTCAGCTTCGATCGAGCGTTTGATCGTCGTAAACTTTGGTGTTGCTTGGGCTTGCGTGAGTCCCAGCGGCATCACGAGGGTCGAAGTCAGAGCAAGCGTAGAAAACAAATTTGCGAACAGTCGCGATTGCGCCATAACGAGTCCTCTTGAAATGAAGAGCCCGTAATTTAATACGCTTTTACCGCGTGCGCTTTGAATCCGGAGCGATCGAGACGCAATTTCAAAAGTGTCAAATCTTTTGACGGCCTGACTTGCGCGATCCCTCGATCAATTCGAGCTCAGTGATGTATCGAGAATCAACGGCGAGCGCGTTTAAAGATCGCGATCGCCTCCTCGCGGGCTTGTTTGTGATTTGTGAGCGGAGGCGGATACTTGAAGCCAGAACGATCGGCCTCTTCGTCGTGAAGCGCTTTCGTCTCACAGCCTTCGAGCTCCGGGATCCATTTGCGAATGTACTCGCCGTTTGGATCAAATCGCTCGCTCTGGCGCCAGACGTTCATCACGCGAAAGTAAGGTTGATTTTCTGAACCGGTCGAAGCGACCCACTGCCAGTTGCCGTTGTTGGCTGCGAGATCGCCGTCAATGAGCTGATTCATGAAATATTCTTCGCCCCATTGCCAATTGATCCTTAAGTCTTTGGTGAGGTAGGTCGCGACGATGATGCGAACGCGGTTGTTGATCCACCCGGTCTCGTTCAACTCGCGCATGCCGGCGTCGACGATCGGAACTCCGGTGCGACCCTCTTTCCATTTCTCAAAATCTGCGCGACTCGTATTCCAATCGAGTTTCGCGAACTTCTTGTCAAAAGCCTCGTGCTCGACTCGAGGAGAGTGAAACAAGATGTAGTAGTAGTACTCACGCCAAATCAGTTCCTTCAAAAACTTGGCGCGAGAACTTTCGTAGTTGTCTGTTTTCTCATGAGCGAGTTTGTATTCGTAGACAACCTGCGGGAGTGTGAGACTGCCGTTTTTGAGAAACTTCGAAAACTCAGACGAGCCGGACGTGGCCGGAATCGATCGATCTTCAAGATAATCTTTGAGGCGAGGCCGAAACTCTTCAAGCTGCTGGTAAGCCGCACGAATTCCCGCCGCCGGCGTTTCACCGTCGAAGTGTTTACGGTTCTCGCGATCGAAGTGATCGAGTTGATCTTCGTACTTCTTCGATTCGCCGTCCAAAACCTCCTTCCAGCTCAACTTGAAAGTCGATCTCGCCTTCGCCCGATTTAAGTAGTCGGCCGATTGTTTTTGGCGAGCAATTCGCTTTTGTCCTTCAATTGATTCGAGCTTCTTCATCCACGCGCGGGAGAAGGCCGAGTATTTTTGGTAAGCCGACCCGTCGTCTTTCAGGATCGTGTGCGGTTCAAATAACAGATGGTCGCGTTCTGACCGCACGTCGACTCCGAGTTTTTTAAGCTCTTCGGTGACGGCTTGGTCACGATCACGAGCGAACGGTTCATAGTCACGGCAGAAGGTGACGAGCGGGAGACCTTGCTTCTCGCTACTTTTGATCAGGTGGGCGAAAGCGAGTTTCGGTTGCATGTCCAGAACCAAGAGCTCGCCGCCGTGTCGCTTCATCTCCGAGCGTAAATCTTTGAGCGTGTCGATGAAGAAAGCAAATCGCCGGTGCGAGAAGTCGGGCCGACTTAAGAATTTCGAATCGAAGCAGAAGAGACCGACGGTGCGGCCGTGGGTTCGTTTTAAATTCGCGAGCAGCCCCCTATTGTTGGGAAGTCTTAAGTCTCTCCGAAACCAATGAATTCCCCACGACGGCTTCTCTTTCATCGCTCCTCCTCGCCGAAACTTTAGAGGGCTTAGGATTCAAAAGCGTGTCCGAAATTTTTTGAACGCCGAGCGGATTTCACCGGCTCGAAGAGTGATTCGTGAAGATCGCGTTTACCGCAGCGGACTTCAATTTGTGATTCGAGCTGCGCACTTTAGCTTTCCTGAAGCTTTGGTTAACGAGGTCTAGAACTCAGTCGCCGTCGCTTTCAAATGAGACTGCCAGTCACTACAGTGGCTAAGTTAATTCGCCTTAACCTTTGGGGTTGCGTCTGAAATCTCCGGTCCTCGTCTGGGAAAATGCGGCCTTGTCGGCGCAAGCCAACACCGCCCTCCTCCGTTTTCAGAATTTGCATTGGGGACAGAGCCGGCAACTCCGGCTGCTCAATCCTCGAT
>CAJYIL010000683.1 GCA_913774795.1 Pseudobdellovibrionaceae bacterium | reverse complement strand
GACGACATCGGAATTCGACGACGAGAAATCGCCCTGCGCGTAGCCTGCGCAAGCGACGAGTGTGGAGGAGAGAGCCGCAAGAGCAAGGCCGCGAATCGTCATCTGAATATGTTCTAATTTCATCATCGAAACCCCGCGATATGTTAGAACGTGCCCCCGCACGTTGCCCCGTCTTCATTTCAAAGGCTGTGCCTTGATCAAAGCCTGTGCCTTTCAAATACAAAAGGGCGTGCTCATCAAGCACGCCCCTCTGCGTAATCATCAGATCTCGAGCTTATTGTTGTTCGATGAAAACGAAGCCGCCCGTTCCTGGTACTTTCACTTTTTGTGGAAGAGCCGGAGCGAGAGGCGCTTCGAGCGGAGACGCGATCTGCATCCCAAGTTTCAATCCCGATTCAAACCCAACCGACATGAAATCGCGATCGACCAGAGCTGTCGTCGACCATGCGCCGTTCGTGAACGAGGCCATCCGGATCGAGCCTTTCTGCATGATCTCACGATCGGTTCGCGTCACCGGATACTTCGCGTTGTCGCGATCGATCTGATCGTCTGACTGGTAATCCCAGAACCCCATGCCTTCAGGCATCGACCAGTCGCCGAGACCGAACATCATCGCTGTCTGAACGTGACCGCCCTGACCGAGCACGATGGCTCCGATGTCTTTTGTGAATTGATCGCCGACCGAACCCAAACCCACGATGCACGATAAGAAGTGAAATTGGGCGTCTGATTCGAAAACGGTTTTGAACGCTGGATTTTTTGTGACGCCCTCACGCCACTCACGAGCGCCGGTCGTGCAGCTCATGCGAACGTTCGGATTATTCGACATTTGGCGCATCTGCATGACTTGCGAGGCCGAAACGGGAGAGTAGTATTGCTCGTAATTCGCCCGATCGTCGCCACTGGCTGCGTCGACCCAGTCTCCGCATGTCCAGCCGTTTTTCGTGGCCTCATCTTTCGGAAACCACATCGCGCCCGGCAAACCGTGACCGTGAATATTGAGGACCGAAACTTTTTTGCCTTCGCTTTGCGAGATGGCGACAACCGAAGCCATCATCTCATCAAGTGTTGAGAAGAAGACCGTGAAGGAGCCATCGGCGTTCTTCACCGTCATCGCGCGATCGGTGGGCGCTCCGTCGGCCAAGATGTAGGGCGCCCATGCGTTCTTCGCGCCGTAAGCGTGCACTTTGTTATCGTAGCGGTGGAATTTACCGACCCCAAACTCGGTCGTGTGAACCGTCAATCCGTTCGATGCGTTGGCACTGACCGCGAAAATTGAAACCAAGAGCGCGATGATAACTTTCATGAAGTCCCCTCCGTGTGACCCTCATGAGTCTATTCAGGGACTTTTATTCCGCAAGTCTTTATTGACGACTCACCGTTTCGTCGATGACGTCGGCGCGGTGAGCGATGCGCCCGACGGCCGCGCGAACATCCTGGCCGACAAAGTCGTGTTGTTTACGTGGAGGCACGATGACGTTTGCGGGCATACGCTCTTTGGTGAGAACCGTAGCTTTCACCGCATTGAAGTGATTTGGACCCACCGCTGTGATCGGCGTCGATCGCGAAGAGATCGTAAGAATCGGTCCGGTGAAAACTGCGGCCGAGACCAAAATCATCAAGAGCATCGAAGACTCATGCCGATGTGCGGGCGCCACCGCGTCTTTCGCCTCAAGAGATCCGATTTCGGATTTGAGAACATCTCGAAGATTTTTTGAAGCCTTCGATTTTTGAACGAACGTTGGAAGCTCAATGTCTTGAACCGTGAGGTCATGAAACTCAGTCGACCCGAGGCCGGAAAGCATCACAAACGAAGTTTGATCTTGGCGACCGCGGAGGTGGCGGTAGAAGTCGAGGCCCGTGAGTGCTCCGTCGAGATATTGATCTGCGACCACAAGATCGAAACGCTCACCGATCTCGATCAGATCAAGCGCGGCTTGAGTCGTTGGAACGCAACGGATCTGGATATCCTGGTCCACGTTTCTCAACACGTGGCTGACGATGCGTTGCCATTGAGGATCGTCTTCGAGGACAAGGACCGACTTTTTAGTTTCGCTGTGAGATTTAATCATGTGAGCCTCCGGGGGGTGTTTAACCATCACTCAACATTTCGTCCGGGGGCTCGCCATTCTGAACCTACGTCGCGAAGAGGTCACACGGGATCTCAAGCTGAGACACGGCCGTCGAGATTTCGTCATCTCACTCCATCCAGTTTACGCCGAGAAGAAAAGCATGAAGCTCGAGACTTCTCAGCACACCGATATTCGCACCATGGCCAATCGCGAGATTAGCGAGCGCACCTATCCCGCCTGTTACTCGACGATTTTAATCGTGACTTTGGTTTACGGCCTTTGCTTCGGCACGGCTTTTCAACTCGAGCAGCTCATTTCAGGCATCTTCGTGATCGCTCTGTGCTGTTCACGAATCGCGCTCTATCTTTATCAACGCAGTCTCTCTCGAGTGGGCGAAGAGCGGTTTGCTCCGTGGGTCGATGGTCTGAGTGTGGCGGCCGCCATCAGCTTGGGCGTCTTCGTTCTCCTCATCGTCGTTCACGATGCGACTCTTGATTTTGCTGACATCGTCGCGATTCTTGCGATGAGCGGAATCGCTGCGGCGTCGACAACCGCTTTTCACTCGAAGCCGGCGATCGCTCGATCTTATCTTGCGAGCCTTGTCGGAATTCCTATGGTTGGACTGCTCTGGCACGGAGGCCCAGAGTTTCAGCAATTAGGACTTCTCTTAGGGCTCTACATTTTCTTCCTGATGATTCAACTCAAAATCCAGCATCGTCAATTCATAGAAGTCTACAGCGCACACGTCAGCGCCCGAACCGCGGAACTCGCGGAAGCGAATGAAGCTCATTTTCGGGCTCTCCACGAAGCTTCGAGAGTGGCCGAACTCAAGGTTCGCGCTAGCGAAGAACGTCTGCGCTTCATCTTCGATCAGAGCCCGATGCCGGCGATGATGGTAAACCTCGACGGTTCGGTCTCGATGGTCAACTCGTCCTGGTTGAAGATGTCGGGACTCTCGCGCGAGCTCGCATCGTCGATCTTGGAAAACGTAAATTTACGTACCAGCCAAGAGCTTGAAGATTACAAAATGATTTCGAATTTCAAAAGAGCGTTGGCCGGAGAACTCGTTCAGACGTTGGCCATTAAAATCAATCCTCAGAGAAACGGCGAACTTGGTCGCCGACTTTGGTGCGAGATGTTCTTTAACCCGATCGTTGGCGCCGACGGTCGGCTCATCGAAATCATGATCATGTACAGAGACGTGAGCGATCAGATCGAAGCGAACATGAAAGCGCTTCACTACGAGGCCGACCGCTCCGCCGCAGTGATCCGCGAGAAGACGGCGGTCGAAGCCTCGAAACTGAAATCGGAATTTCTGGCCAACATGTCTCATGAAATTCGCACCCCGATCAACGGTGTCATCGGGATGATCGGACTGCTTCAGGAGACACCGCTGGCGGCCGACCAACGCGAGTATGCGGATGCCGCCCATCGCTCAGCGAGCGGCCTTCTGACCGTCATCAACGACATTCTCGATCTCTCAAAAGTCGAAGCAGGCAAACTCGACCTCGAACTCGCCGACTTTACGCTTGCGGATGTGCTCGGAGACATCAGCCAGGTTTCGGGCCGTCTCGCACAAGCCAAGGGCCTCGAGTATCGATCAGCGATCGATGACCGACTCCGATCGCCTCTCCACGGTGACGCCAACCGCATCCGTCAAATCCTTAACAACTTCGTTTCTAACGCGATCAAATTTACCGAGAAGGGATCGGTCAGTCTTCGCGCCGATTTCGAAAAGGCAACGGAGACAGGAGCACAATTTGTCGTTCGAGTGCGCGACACCGGCATCGGAATCTCCGAGGAGGCCGCTAAACGAATGTTCAGTGCTTTTGAGCAAGCGAACTCGTCGATGTCACGGCGTTACGGCGGGAAGGGCCTCGGCCTTGCGATCTCGAAGAATCTATCGCAAC
>CAJYIL010000682.1 GCA_913774795.1 Pseudobdellovibrionaceae bacterium | reverse complement strand
ACCCATTGACCCGCGAATCTGCATCTGCGGATAATTGCCTGGCCTCAACAAAGGCGACCGAGAAAGGGACCTCAATGCTCACCGAAAGACTGTTTAATATCGCGCAAGGCGGAGCCGAAGCGATTCTGTGGTTGCTCCTCATTGTTAGCGTTATCAGCGTAGGCCTGATTCTCGAGCGCTTTATTAGCCTGCGCGCGGTCGCGACTCGCAGCAAGCGCGTCAAAGCCCGCCTTCGCGATGCGCTTCAATCGAACAACCTCGAAGAAGTCGAGGAGATTGCAAAAGACCGCGAGTCGCTCGAAGGTCGCGCCCTCGCTTACGGACTCCGCTACGCTCGTGAAGCCGGAACAGACGGTCTCCCTGAAGTTTTCAACACCTACGCTCTTCTCGAGCGCCCCGCGCTCGAGCGCTCGTTGAACTTCTTGGCGACGATCGGTTCAAACGCTCCGTTCGTCGGTCTTCTCGGAACAGTTCTCGGGATCATGAAAGCCTTCAAAGATCTTTCGGCGAACACGTCGGGTGCCGGCAACCAAGTCGTCATGCTCGGCATCGCCGAAGCCTTGGTGGCAACCGCGGTCGGCCTTGTTGTCGCAATTCCGGCCGTGATTGCCTACAACGCGTTCTCGAAACAAGTTCGTTCGGCTCTGCAGTCGCTCGAAAGTGTTCGTGAGATCTGTTTCGCTTACGCGAAGAAAAAAGGAAAAGCGTAATGGCAGGCCCGCTTGGCGGTAATGACGACGAACCGATTGCGGCGATCAACGTCGTTCCGCTTGTCGATATCATTCTCGTCGTTCTGATTATCTTTATGGTGACGGCTCCGTTGGTCTTAAAGCCAACGATCGACATCAACTTACCGAAAGCTTCGAGCGGAGAAGCCTCGGCGCCGACACCTTTGAATATCGCGGTGAGAAGTGACGGTGCGATTTCTTTGAATGGTCAAGCGTCCACGTTAGCTGATGTGACGGCGTACGCGTCGAAGATCGCGGCCGAGAAACCAGACACGGCGGCGATCCTTCAAGCCGATCGTTCGGTCACACTCGAAACTCTGACGTCGATCATCGACGTCGTGAAATCAGCCGGCATCAAGAAAGTCGCCTTCTCGATCGAGAAGAAGTGAGCTTTCGCGAAAAGATTCTCGCGAAACTGAAAGAAAGAGGATCGGGCAAAACGATTTGCCCGAGCGAACTTCTGCCCGACACCGAGAAGCAAATCTCCTCCCGGATGGAGGCCGTTCGAAGAGATGCCATTGCGCTCGCGCACGAAGGTCTCATCGAAATCACGCAAAAAGGTCGCGCGGTCGATCCAGAAAATTTTCGCGGCCCGATCAGATTAAGACTGAAGCTTTGAGGCTCGTTCGTCGTTCGAGTTTCGTTGCGATCGTGTGAAGTGTATCTTCGTCGCAGCTTTTCAATCCCGCGATGTGGGTCGGTCGCGTGATCGTGGTGATTTGAACGGAGTGGGGTTTTAGAAGGCCGACGACTTCGATCCAATCTTCGAGATCTGCTGAACTCGTATTGTCGACGGCTCCCTGAACGAACATCGCTTGAATCGTCACGTCTTTGAGGAGTCGAACTCCGCTGATCACCTTTTGCAAAGTGACGCGCGAAAGGGGCGCCGCCATCGTTTTGAAAATGCGCTCGTTGCCGGCATCGAGTTTGACAACACGCTGATCGAGACGGTTCACGGCTTCGTTCACCCGGCGCTGATCCAGATTGGCTCCGTTCGTAAATAAGACGATGGGTTTTCCCGCGAGCCAAATATCTCTGAGCGAAATGAGGCCTGATACGATTTCGGGGAATTCAGGGTGGATCGTCGGTTCGCCATTTCCTGAGATGATGACCGAATCGACACCTGGGCCCTTTTCATGAATATCGCGGAAGCGCTGCTGAGCCTGAGCCAGAATCTCTTGTGATGAGGGAACAGCGCCTTGCTCTTTGAGCTTATTCAGACGCGTTTGGGTTGCGCCGAGATCGCAGTACGGGCAATCGAACGAGCAAATCTTGGCTTTGCTTCCAAAGAGGTCGATCTCGATCGTTCGGCCAAAGGCGCCGATCACGTTACGCCTTTTCTTCGGCTTGGCCGAGTTGAAGCACTCCGACCCAGAAGGCGTGATTCGGAGACGACGATGAAATCAAGCGTGCTAATTGGTCGACCGAAAGTTTCGCCGACTCGAGACTGAAAACAGAATCAGGAAGATGAGAGTGCGAAACCAATGCGAGGCGATCGCCCGCTCTCGCGCGGAAGGAATTCAGCGTGAGGTTGATGGACGAATCAAGCCCAAGCATCTGCGAGGGCAATCCGGGCAAAAGATGGTCGCCCTCGCTAAAATCGAAAGAGAGATCGATCTGTGAGCCAAGCGGCAACGGCTTTCGGTTTTGTCGGCCGAGAAGAATTTGTGGATTGCCGACTTGGAGCCAGACGAATTCGTCTTCCTCGAGAATGCCGGCAAAGAGTTCAACGCCTGAGCGATATTCAGTTTTGTTCTCTTCGCGGTAAAGCGATTCGTTCGCAAGCAGCGTCGCAATTCTCAATCGGTTGGCTGACAGGGAGAGACACGAAACTTTTTCGAACGGCGACGTCGCTTCGACATCCTCGCGTGCCAGGGCCAAGTAATCGTTCATACGATCGATGACTTTCCTTGCGCCGTCGCGCGCCCCCCAAGGCGTTGCGACGATCAACGTTTTACCATCGGAATCAAGATAGATCTCAGGACGGGGACGATACGTCGCTCCGCTATAAGGCCGTTCGCTGAAAGCGAGATTCACAGTCCACCGATCGCTTTCAGTTTGCTACGTGCACGTCTGTAATATTGGCCGTCCGGGTGATCAGTCTCCAGGATCTTCTTCCAATTCGCTTTGGCCGAATCGGTTTGTCCCAGGCCTTCTTGAATGATCGATTCTTCGTAGATTTCGCGAAGCTTTTGATCCTTCTCGCGATTGATGCGGCCATTGAGTTCGGCGGCTTCGCTGCTGTAAGGATCAAGGCCTTTGATCTTATTGATATTGTTGATGGCCGATTTGTAATCCTTATTCACGAACGCTTGTTCGGCTGCGGCCAAGTAGGCTTTGATACTCGCGGCTTTGTTGCCCTCGATGACACCGACTTTGCGACGCGAGATCGCTTTCAAGTTCTTCGGATCAGGGTAGTTCGCCGCTAGGTGCTTACGATAGGCGTCGACGGCGCTATCGTTGTCTCCGCGTTTTTCAATCGCTTCGGCTTCACGGAAAAGCGCTTCGCCACGCGCAATCGACGCCGCGTAGTTGCGGCTTTGTTGTTGCTTCGCTTCGCGCTCGGCGACGCGCGCCGCGATCTGCGCTTTGTATTCGGCGATCGTTGGATTCATTGGGTCGATATTGATCGTCGGGGCGACGCACGCCATGAGTTCCGATACGTCATAAGTGCGAGCGGCCACCGACTTACACTTTTCGAGGTTTTGGATGATCGTCACTTTGTTCTCGGCGGCTTGCTTCATCTCGGCTTCGATCGCAAG
>CAJYIL010000681.1 GCA_913774795.1 Pseudobdellovibrionaceae bacterium | reverse complement strand
GAGAACATAAGCTGTGCGTCTTCAACCGAGCCGTAGTTATACGATTTAAAATAGATGGGGTGGTGCGAGAGGTCTTTCAGCTTACCTCCCGAGAAACCAACGAGCGAGACGACCGTGCCGCCGTACTCGCGTGCGAACTCAGCGGCCTTCACCACGTTCGGCGAGTTACCGCTGCAAGAGATCGCGATCAGCATATCGCCTTTACGGAATAACGATTTTAATGTCTCAACGAAAACCGTCTCGTAACCGTTGTCGTTTGCGTACGCGGTCAACAAAGACGTGTTGTCGCCCAGGCCCATCACGCGAAGACGCTTTTTGCCTTCGACGACCGAACCTTTTGCGAGGTCGTTCACCATGTGGTTCGATGTGCCCCACGAGCCGCCGTTGCCGCAGATGAAAACGGTGCCGCCTTTGTGGTAGCAGTCGATCATCGCCGTCATCGCCGATTGAAACTCTTCGCCTTCGAATTCTTTGAACAAAGGAAGAGTGTGCGTCAGGTATTCTTTTGCGTAATCGTGGGCGGTCAATGTCGACATGTGAATGCTCCCCCTAGCCGACGAAGATGATGCGGCTACCGAAGTTTTCGAGTCCTACTTGGATCTGGCGAAGCTCCGAGAGTTCGCGGCGAACCGAGTCTTGTTTGGATGGATCGCAAAGTAGCATCAAAAAGCCACCTCCGCCAGCACCGAGAATCTTGCCGCCCCAGGCGCCGGCCTTCAAGGCGCGCTCGTACCATTCGTCGATCGAGCCGCCGGAGATGCCCGACGCGAGCGTCTTTTTCATCATCCAGCCCTCGTGGAGAAGTTCGCCGGCACGCTTTAACCCTTCTCCGCCCTCTAAAATCGTTTTTAGGCGTCCCGAAAGGTCACGCATGGCCCGTAAAGTGGCGCGCTTGTCTCCGGTCGATTGTTTTTGCTCCGCCAGAATCCCTGACGCGGAACGAGTCATGCCGGTATAGAAGACCATCATCGACTGTTCGAGCTCGCGCTTCGTGGAAGTTTGACAGATCACTGGCTCCACGCTGACCGAACCATCCGGTAAAAACCGGATGTATTGCAAGCCCCCGTAGGCCGCCGCGTACTGGTCTTGCTTGCCGATCGGTTCACGCAAATCTTCGATCTCGATTCGCGAGGCTTCGCTAGCGAGGTCTTCGGCCGACTGAAAAGTCCCGTTGTGCGCTTTCATCGCGTGAAGCAAACCGACGGTAAACGACGACGATGAGCCGAGCCCCGTGCCGCCTGGGATATCGGCCATACTCAAGATCTCAAGGCCACGACCGCCATTGATGCGTTTCGCATCGGCGGCGTACTTGCCGAGAACGTTCTTAAAAATTTTGTGCTCAATTTTATCGACGCTATCGACGATCTCGGTCTTTGAATACGACAAGCGGTAGGTGTCATCGAAGCGATCGTTGACCGTGATATAAATATACTTGTCGATCGCAGTTGAAAGAACCGCGCCTTCTTCTTCTTCGTAGAACGCCGGCAAATCGGTGCCGCCGCCCAAGAAACTAATGCGAAACGGAGTTCGGGAAATAATCACGGACCTTCTCCTCGAATTCTTTTAAGCGATCGACCGTACCGATGTCGTAGAAACGCTCGTCAACTTTGAATGCGCCTAATCGGCCCCGCTGAATGAGCGGTGGCCAGAGATCGGCGAGCATGAACGTGTCGCGCGCTTCACCAACAATCAAGTCGCGCTTCAAAATGTAGATCCCGCTGTCGATCTCGCGGAATCCTTTTTCGGGCCCCGCGTCTTTCTCGTAGGCGACCACTCTCGAGCCTTCGGTTTTAATATTTGGAATCACCGGAGTCGCGACGCGATTGTCGTAGGTGCTCACCATCGCGTCGATCAGGCCGCGCGTCTCTGTCGAAGCGCCGTCGAATGCTGTCTCCATCTGTGCGAGCGGCGCATGAAGGAAGCTATCGCCATTCAAAAGAATAAATGAATCGTCGAGCTGCGTGCGGCCGTTCTTGATCGCTCCGCCGGTGCCCATCGGCTGCACTTCATACGCGTAAGTGAGATTCATGCCG
>CAJYIL010000680.1 GCA_913774795.1 Pseudobdellovibrionaceae bacterium | reverse complement strand
GACGAAGTCACCCGCTGTCAGGGGCGCCGCCTGGATCGCCGGCGACGCGACGCTCGTTTTCGGGATGTAGAACGCAAGAACCGCCTGATCAATCGTAGGATGAATTTCGACGACGTTCAGAGGTGTTGCCGCAAAAAGTTTGGCGAACTCCACTCCCACCCCGCTGAACTTGAAAGCGCCCGGAGACTGGTCATGGAAGGCTTGCAGTGTTTCGAGAAAAGGCAGAAGACCTTGCGAGCCGACGAACATTAATCCTGAAAAATCGAAAACCACGCGCTTGCCTTTGAGTTCTCGAGCGCAAGCGGCGCGAAAAGGTTCTGCGGTCTCGACATCGACTCGGCCCGCGAGCGATACGACACAAATTTCGTTTTGAATTTTCACTCGCGCTTGCATCGAAACTCCTCTGTCACTCTCGACTAGACCTAGCTTAGCAAGGCGCTTAACAATTTGTTAACCAATGAATAGGCTAGATCTAGGCTAGAATTCAACCAGGATCGATTTCACTATGAAGACCGTCAAACAGATTAAATCGATTCTGTTGTCTCCGTTTATCGTAGGTGTCTTCATCACGCTCGGAATGACGTGGATCGCGTTCGACTACTACGCGCATATCGACGAAGAATTCTCACGAGACGACCACTCGCTCCGCGGCCTCATTCACCAGATCCACGAGAAGACGATCGACTGGCGCATGATCAATCGCGGTCTAGCCTACGGCTCAAACCGCGTCGCAATTCTCGCGATCGATGATGAATCGATTCGTCTCGAAGGGCGCTGGCCGTGGTCGCGCGAGAAAATGGCGCGCCTCATTGATCGCACGACGCTCACCTACGGCACAAAGATCATCACATTCGATATGACTTTCTCCGAGCCCGATAACACGTCGTCGCTTCCCACACTCACTCGTCTCAACGAACAAACGAGTGACACGAATTTGAAGACGATGCTTGCCGGAGAGATCGCCAAGGCCGACGTCGACAAAGTTCTCGCCAATTCGATCGATGCGACCCGGGACCAACTCGTCCTAGGCGCATTCTCATCGGACGATGGCCGATTCGAGCCGGTCCAAGACATCTGCGTCGAAGCTCACTTTCAGCGAAGTTACGCCGGCCGCTACTGGAATTCCGAGCTTGTAAAACCGACCGTCATCGATCAACAGATCACCGCGCTCAAATATCCCAAGCAGGCGGTGATGACAAACCTCAGCGATTACTTCGCAACCATCGAGACCGTTGCGGTTTCAGATTTTTTAGAGGCGAACCCGACGGTACAAGATCGCATCGCAAAGTCTCTTGGCTCAGTCGGCATGACGTTGGACCCGTCCCTTTTCGCTTACCTTCTTGTCGACGATCTTAATAACGATTATCGATCTGCGCACAGTCACCTCGACGGCACGCCTTTCAATACGAATGAGCAGATCAAAGCGATCTTTCTTCACCTCGATCAAGCTCTGACGGACAAAGAAATCGCGACCCTCCGGAGCTCCCTTTTCACATCGTCTCTCAATTATTGCCACCGTTTCTTCAACCAAGACGATGAGCTCTTACATAGCGAACAGCTCAAAAAACGATTCGCGAGCTTTAACGAAGAGGCGCTCGGCATCATTCGTGATTCAAACTCGTGGGCGTCGGTCTGGAAAGCCGCAAATGAAACCGAAACCGCAGAAGCCGGCATCGCACGTTTAAAACGGGAAATTCCGCCGATCTTGATCCCCCAAAAGGTTCGTTGGGAAGTGAACATCCCCGAGATCGACAATGCAAAATCCAACACCGGATTTTTCGACGCAGTACTGGACACCGACGGAACAATCCGTAAAAACGCGCTCATCCGCCGTGACGGATTTTCTTACGTTTCTTCGATCGCGTTTAAAACGTATCTGGTCGATCAGAAGCTGACCGCTCAAGCCGTCGTCGCCAACGAGGATTTCGACAACGGCCGGCGTTACGGCCGCGTTTTTAAATCGCTCGATGTCCTGAACGCCGACGGAGACAGCGTGCTGCGCATTCCGGTCGATAAGAAAGGTTTTTTGCAGGTCAACTACGCCGGCCCGCAAATGATGTTCCCTTACGTCAGCGCCAGCGATCTCTTAAACGACGATTCGCAGATGAAAATCACCCAGTACGGACAAGATCCGAAATCAGGTCGTTGGGGCATGGTTGGCAAAATCGTGGATAAAAAAGAATTCTTAAAAGATAAGATCCTTATTTTGGGTGCAACCGCGATCGGCGTTTACGATCTTCGCGTCACCCCATTCGAAGAAAATTTTCCCGGAGTCGAAACTCACGCGAATGCTCTCTCGAACCTTTTGATCGAAACCGCACGAGCGCGCGGCGAGCCGGTCGATCCCAAAGCTCCCGGCTTCTTACGTCGATCCGATCTCGAAGAGACGACGATGTGGATCTATCTTCTCGTCGGTGGCCTCGTCCTCTCAGGTCTTCTCACCTACTTCGGTTCGGTGGTGGGCCTCGGTCTGACAATCGCTACACTCGGCGCTATTTACTACGTCGACAACGACGTCCTTTTTAAAAACGGCATCGTCGTCACTTCGCTCTTTCCGATCAGTCTCGTGATCGCTGACTTCGTTGGTTTGACTTCATTTAAGTATTTTACCGAAGAGCGAAAAAAGAGAGAACTCAAAGGGACATTCGAGAAATACGTTTCGCCCGCGATCGTCAACGAAGTTCTCTCCGACCCCGAGAACATCGAGCTGGGCGGAAAAAAGATGGAGCTCACCGTCATGTTCTCCGACGTACGAGGCTTCACGACGATCTCCGAGAAGCTCGATCCAAGAGCCCTCTCTGATTTACTCAACTCGTATCTCACACCGATGACGAATCTCGTTTTCGCGAACAAAGGAACGCTCGACAAGTACATGGGCGACGCGATCATGGCGTTCTGGGGAGCGCCCGTGCACTTTCACGATCACGCGGCTCACGCCGCTCGTTGCGCGCTTCAAATGCTTGCAAAACTCCGCGAACTCCAAGCCGATTACCGGGCCAAAGGGCTCCCGGAGATCGATATCGGCATCGGTCTCAACACCGGCGAAATGAGTGTCGGCAACATGGGCTCTGATACCGTGCGCTCGTACACCGTGATGGGCGATGCCGTTAACTTAGGCAGTCGACTTGAGGGCATCAACAAGCAATACGGCACAAGAATCATCATCAGCGAATTTACTCAGGCCGCGATCGCCAGCGCGTTCGTTTGCCGAGAGATCGATTGGGTCAAGGTCAAAGGCAAGGCGCTCCCCGTTCGAATCTATGAACTTGTCGCAGAAGGTTCGGTCACGCCCGAGAAGACAAGTGTTCTCACTCTGTTCTCCGAGGGGTTCCGCCTTTATCACGAGCAAAAATTCCGGGAGGCGATCGAGCGCTTCACGAACGCTCTTAGCTTCGATCCGGATGACGCACCTTCACAGCTCTACATCGAACGCTGCGAAGACTATCTTCGTGAACCGCCCCCGGCCGGCTGGGACGGCGTCTTCACGATGACTTCGAAATAAATGTGACTTTGCGGCTTCGTTTTCCTACGCTCGAAGCCGAATGTTTCTGCTCTTGAAATCGCACGTCATCACGACTTTCACCGTCGTGCTCTTTGCCCTTTTCGCCTCGACCGCTGCCTTTGCAGCGCCGAGCGCGATGCACTTGCGCTCAAGCTCGGGCTCTGATGTTTCGATGAGCTCGACGAACGCAAAATTTTCGAGCTCCGGCGGCTCTCAAGTGATCGAGCTCACCGGCGAAGTCAAAGTCATCTACGATCAGCAGTTCATCTCTTGCGACCACGCAATCATCGACCGCAAAGCCGAGACGATCACAATGGAGGGAAACCTCGTGATCTCGTCTCCGCAAGCCTACCTCGAAGGCGATTCGGCCGTTCTCTCCTACCGCGATAACACCGGCACGATCATCAATGGCTTTGTCAAATCGGGCCCGGTGATCTTCGAGGGGCGTGTCGTCAAGAAAACCGGGCCGCAATCGTACGATGCCGAGAAAGCGTCATTCACCGCGTGTACGACCTGCCCGACGGCCTGGACATTTTCGGGCTCGCGCATTCAAGCCGAACTCGGTGGCTACGCTTATATCAAGCACGCGCAGCTTCGCGTGGCGACTATCCCGGCGCTTTGGCTTCCGTATCTCATTGTGCCGCTCAAGTCCGAGCGCCAGACCGGCTTTCTGATTCCGACTTTCGATTACAACGCCGATGGCGGAACAGCGCTGGGATGGAGTTTTTTCTGGGCCATGAGTCGCTCACAAGATGCGACGGTTGAGGCGAAGTACTACACGCTCCGTGGTGCTAAAGCGAAGCTGGATTACCGCTACATCTTGACACCGACGGCATCTGGGTCGCTCAAGACCGGCTACATCTACGACAACGTTTTTAAGGGATTGAAGATTTTCGGCAACGATCAAAACGGGAATCCCGTCGATGCGGGATCGAAGGCGAATCGCTCGTTCCTGACTTACATGCACGACTACGATTTGCCCGATGGCTTCAATACGAAGCTGAAGATCAACTACGCGAGCGACATTCGGTACCCCCAAGATTTTCCGGATGAAATTTTGGGTCGCGGTGATCCCGCTCTCGAAAATCGTTTCACTCTCACTCGAAACACCGAACGCACGCATGCGTCGATGGACTCGGCTTACTACATCAACCAGCTTCATACGAATCCGATCGATACGAATAAAGAGTCGGTTCACCGTTTCCCCGAACTCCGTTGGGACTTGATCGACCGTCCACTTGCATCGACCGGTTTTTTAAGCAACTTTCTGTTCAAATTCCATTTCGACTACGCGAACTTCACGCGCGATGATCTCGCTTGGGATGATGCGTACTTCGACCCGACCACAGGCCTTCGTCAGACCGACCGTGCGCGAAACACGACATCCTCAAATGGCGTCGCGATCCCCGAGCGCGGCCAAGTTTTCGACCCGAACTCTGACATCATCCGAACCGGCCAACGCATCGATTTCCAGCCGCAGCTCTCGGCGCCGTTCCGAATCGGCAATTCGATCGACGTTCTGCCCACACTCGGCTTTCGCCATACTCAGTACTCTTTAAACGTTACTCCTC
>CAJYIL010000679.1 GCA_913774795.1 Pseudobdellovibrionaceae bacterium | reverse complement strand
CTTGAAAAACCGCGCGAACCTTCGCGAGAAATTCGTCAGGGATTTCAGACCATTTGATTGAAGAGCTGAGGCGAGGTGTGAAGTAGCTCATGGGGTGTCCCTCCGACTTTTGGGGTGACTTTCAAAGAGGCTCCTTTTATAACTCGAACCCTCTCGAACAACAAAGCACAAATGTTCGTAACACCTCGGGTTTCCAATAAGTCCGGGGTGTAATTACAAGGCGACCGGAACTCAAACCGCCACCGCCAAGGAGTGATCAGATGCTAAACCAGAATATCGGGCAGGGCGAAGGCGTTTATATTTCAACCTACGGCTGTCAGATGAACGTCAACGACACCGAACGCATGCTCTCGCTCCTCGAAATGGTGAACTTTGTTCCGGTCGAGACGCCTGAAAAAGCCAGCCTCATCATCATCAACTCGTGCTCGGTTCGCGAAAAGCCCGTGCATAAAGTCCACTCCGAGGCCGGCAAATACCAGAAGATGAAAGAGAAGAATCCGCGCCTCAGAATCGGCGTCGGCGGCTGCGTCGCTCAGCAAGAAAAGCAAAAACTTTTGAAAGACGTGCCCGTTCTTGATTTCGTCTTCGGCACCGACGCGATCGATAAACTCCCCGAGATCGTGGCTCAAGCTTACGAGCTTCAGCCGAACGGCTATCCGCAAAAAGTCGTGAGCGCGCGTTTCGAGAATGAAAAGCCTTACTCCGTCGAAACACTAGTTCGCAATCCGGGCGTTTCAACCTTCGTGAACATCATGAAGGGCTGCGATAATTTCTGTACGTTCTGTGTCGTGCCATTCACGCGCGGTCGCGAGCGTTCACGCACGATGAAAGAAATTTTAACCGATCTCAACGCGCTCGCCGCGCGTGGCGTGAAAGAAGTCACGCTCCTGGGGCAAAACGTAAACTCGTACGAGTCTGATTGCTCGGCGAACTTCGCGACGCTTTTGAAAACGATCGCGGAAGACACGAAGATCGAGCGCATCCGGTACACGACTTCCCACCCGAAAGACTTTGATCAAGAACTCGTCGATATCTCGGCGAAGTATCGCTCAAAGATCTGCGATTACATCCACCTGCCGGCGCAGTCGGGTAATACCGAAGTTTTAAAACGCATGAACCGCGGTTACTCGCGCGAAGAGTACTTGGCGAAAGTGAAGATGATTCGCGACGGGATCCCGGGCGTGATTTTGACGACGGATTTGATCGTCGGTTTCCCGGGAGAAACTGAAGAGCAGTTCGAAGACACCGTGTCGTTGATTCGCGAAGTTCGTTACGACAACATCTACGCTTTCAAGTACAGCCCACGCCCTTTCACGAAAGCCGCGAAGTACGAAGACCAAGTGCCCGAAGACGAAAAGCAACGTCGCCTCGCGAAACTCCTCGAGGTTCAGCGCGAGATCGCATTCGAACTCGCGAAAGACTACGAGAACATCACGACCGACGTATTGATCGAAGGTCCGGCGCGCGAAGAGGGCCTTTATCAGGGTCGCACGACGCAAAATAAGATCGTCTATTTCAAAGACGGCACAACCGACATGATCGGGAAAACGATGCCGTTTAAGATCACAAGCGCATTCCCGAACGTTCTTCGCGGTGAGTTCGCGCACTGACAGCGCGGGCGTTTGCCGGCCGACGGCCGGCGAGCGTTTTAGGCCTTTCGCACGAACTCTGACTTGAGATTGATGGCTCCCAGACCGTCGATCTTACAGCTGATGTCATGGCCATCGCCCGCATCGCCGAGCCGGATGTTTTTGACCTTCGTCCCAACTTTTACGACCGAAGATGACCCTTTAATACGAAGCTCTTTGATGACCGTTACCGAGTCGCCATCCTGGAGGAGCTGACCGTTTGCATCACGGATACCGGCCGCCACGACAGGCGTTTCATCGCCTGGTTCAGGTACTGAGTCGTTCGCCGACCATTCGTGCGAACACATTGGGCACACCCATAGGCTTCGGTCGGCGTAGATGTCCTCGGAGGCACACTGGGGGCATTGGGTCGGCTGGGTCGTTTGAGTCATGACCCGAAGTTTAACATCCGAGACGAGACGTGAACACCCGTAACACGCCTCAGATTTTTGTCTCGCGCCCTGCGCCAACGTTTCGCAAACCTCCCAAAGCCATGCTTCAATCACCCATGATCCGCAAACTTCTCGGTCACACTCCCCAAGTCGGCACAGGAACATTTTTGGCAGAAGGCGCGCACGTCATTGGTGACGTCGAAATCGGCCGCGATTGTTCCATTTGGTACAACACGGTCTTAAGAGGCGACGTCGGCCCGATTCGCGTCGGCGACGAGACGAATATCCAAGATGGCACGGTCGTGCACGGCACCTTCGAAAAACACTTCGCCGTCATCGGCAAGCGCGTAACGATCGGTCATTTGTGCATGCTTCACGGCTGCAACATCGGTGATGAGTGCCTGATCGGAATGGGTACGATCATCATGGATAACGCGAAAATCGGACCACGCAACATCGTGGGTGCGGGATCGCTCGTCACCGAGCACGCTGACTTTTCCGACGAAGGTTGGTTGATCCTGGGTCGCCCGGCGAAGCAAGTGCGTAAGCTTAAGCCCGAGGAGACGGCGTTTCTCTCGAAGAGCGCCAACAATTATCTGAAATACAAGACCTGGTACGAAACTGACGAAGCGAATCCCGCTTCTGAAACTGAAAGGCCGAAATGACGAACTTTGAAGACGTGTCCGATCGAAGATCGGCGTTAGACGCCGAATATGCTCTGACTTTTGACGATATCCTGCTCGTTCCCCAGTACTCCGAAGTTGTTCCCACCGAAATTTCTCCGCGCTCTTTTTTCGCGCGCAACATCGTCTTAAATGCACCGATTCTCTCGGCCGCCATGGACACCGTCACCGAAAACAAAATGGCGCGCGTGATGGCTCAGGCCGGTGGCCTCGGGATCGTTCACAAGAACCTGACCGTCGAAGGCCAAGCCTTCGAAGTGGAGAAGGTTAAGAAATACGAATCGGGCATGATCATCGACCCGATCACCCTCGGACCTGATCGCAAAGTGCAAGATGCGCTCGATTTAATGAAACGCTATTCGATCTCCGGTGTGCCAATCACCGTCGATGGCAAGCTCGTTGGTATTCTCACAAACCGTGATCTCCGTTTTGAAACAAACGTGCAGCAAACGATCGCTAGCGTGATGACGAAAGAAAAACTCGTCACCGCCGAGATCGGCACAACGCTCGAGCAAGCGAAACAAATCCTCCAAAAACACCGCATCGAAAAACTTCCGGTCGTCGATAAGCAGGGAAACCTAAAAGGTCTCATCACGATCAAAGATATCGAGAAGTCGAAGGAGTTTCCGGGCGCGACGAAAGATTCGCATGGGCGTCTTGTCGTCGGTGCCGCAGTCGGCATTGATCAAACGTCTCGTGATCGTGTTGCGGCCCTGGCCGCTGCCGGAGTCGATGTCGTTTGTATCGACACCGCTCACGGTCATTCGAAAAACGTGCTCTCGATGGTGGAGTGGGTCGCCACAAACTACAAAGACCTGGTCATCGTCGCCGGGAACGTGGTCACCGCCGAAGCGACTGAAGCGCTCATCAAAAAAGGCGCCGACGTTGTGAAAGTCGGAGTGGGTCCCGGATCAATCTGTACAACACGAGTCGTGGCGGGCGTCGGCATGCCGCAGATTTCGGCCGTCATCGAGTGCGGTGCGGTTGCACGCAAACACGGAAAATCGATCATCGCCGACGGCGGAATCAAATACTCCGGCGATATCACGAAAGCACTCGCCCTCGGTGCGGGCTCAGTCATGGTCGGAAATCTCCTCGCAGGTGCCGATGAAGGTCCGGGCGAAACGATTTTGTTCCAAGGTCGCTCCTATAAAGTCTATCGCGGCATGGGCTCGCTCGGCGCGATGGCGAAAGGTTCAAAGGATCGTTACTTCCAGGGCGACGTCGCTGAGTTCGATAAACTTGTTCCCGAAGGGATCGAAGGCCGCGTTCCGTACAAAGGCTCAGCGAGCGCCATTCTTCATCAACTCATGGGCGGAGTGCGATCGGGCATGGGCTACATGGGTGCGAAGACCGTCAAAGATCTCCAGGAAAAGGCAAAATGGGTTCGCATTAGCGCCCAAGGCCTTCGCGAGTCACACGTGCATGACGTGAGCATCACTAAAGAAGCTCCGAATTATCGGTTGGAGTAGTCAGATGTCGTCAACCAATGCCAACACATCCCCTCAGCAAGAGATGGTCACGCAGACAGGCGGCTTCGCGATCCTTGATTTCGGATCACAGCTCACGCAAGTGATCGCGAGAAAGCTTCGCGAACTGAACGTGTACTCGCAACTTCTTCCGTGCGATGCCAACATCGAAGAGATCCGCGCGATGAAGCCTGCGGGAATTATTTTGTCGGGCGGTCCGTCCTCGGTACGCGAGGCTGGCGCACCGAGACGCTCGGTGAAAGAACTCGAAGAGATCGCGCCTCTTTTCGGAATTTGCTACGGCATGCAACTGATTGCCGACGATCTCGGCGGCATCGTTGAGCCGGCCGAGAAACGCGAATACGGTTTCAACCAAGTCACCTGGAAAACGCCTCTCACCGACAAAGTCGCAACCAAGCAACGCGTGTGGATGAGTCACGGCGACATCGTAAAAATTCCGCCTCCAGGCTACGTTGCGGTCGCCGAATCAGAAACCGGTCACATCGCCGCGATGAGAGGCCCAAAGGCGTGGGCGGTTCAATATCACCCGGA
>CAJYIL010000678.1 GCA_913774795.1 Pseudobdellovibrionaceae bacterium | reverse complement strand
TAGGAGTTGGATCGCCGACCGAGATTCGAGACAGGATTATGGCAAGTCTTGAGTGGTCGGAAGAGTTCTATAAGCATCAAGCGGCGAGTTATCTACTTAAAATTCTGATTGGCCTTTGTTACCTCCGAGATGAGAAAGGTGAAGCTTTTCACGTCGGCGACGTTCTTAAACTTGTTTGCAAAGTTGATGAAGTTCGAATGCGAGCGCAAAGAATCCCAGAGTCTGCAACTCATGTTCGTCCGCATTTTTTGGATGCTCAGAAGTTTGCTTCCGAGCTAGCGAACCTAGCGACCCTTCAAGGTTTGAAATCGCAGCTCGAATCAATTGTCTTTTCCGAGTTTGGGGAGATGCTGACAGGTCATGCCAACACAATAAACCTGATGACTGCAGTTCGGGAGCGGAAACTTGTTTTCATGTTCTTGGACACCAGACGCTTCGGCGGGACGACCGCATCGATCGGCCGTTTCATCTTGCAGGATTTGAAATCTGTCGGAGCAAGAATCGACGCTGAAGTACCTCTGCAGGAACGAGTTCCGTTTTCAGTCATCATCGACGAATTTGCGGATATGGCTCAAGAAGACTTCATTCAAGTTTTAGATCGCGCGAGGTCCTCAAAGATGTCGATTGTGGTGTCGCACCAAGAGCTTTCGGATCTCAAACGCGTCAGCCCAGAGTTCGCGATGCGGCTCATGGGAAACACATCTTCGCTGTACGCGTTCCTACAAAAGGGCCCAGAGTCGGCTGACTTGATCGCGAATGTTGCCGGCACAAAGACAGTGACGAAAAGAACCTATCAGAACTCCTCGTGGCTAGGTCTGGCGAGCAGAACGGGCGAATTTTCGGAGAGGGAAACGGAAGAGTTTGTGATTCATCCTAACATCATTAAAAGCCTTAAAGTGGGTGAGTGCGCAGTCGTAAAGAAGTATCCTTTTTCCCGTGCGCACATCGTTCGGGTGAAAGCGGATGGAGCGAAACCGAAGTTTGCAATTCGTGCTCGCCTGTCAGGCGAGCACGAATTGCAAACTTCGAATTGATCACTCCGCCGCTGCCGCGTGCTCGCTGTTATGCCTCTCGCGGTCGTAAACGCGGCAGCGGCGGTGGGCGAAAGCGCGTTGTTCACGAGTGTGCGAAAAGCGCTGCAAGTTCGAAGAGCGCTCTAGGGCCAGGTTGTTTACAAAGTTTTCAACAGAAGCTCATGACGTTTTAAAGTCGGCGGGTGAAGACAGCTTTACTTACTGACGATGATTCAGGTTCTCGACTCATGGCTTGCGAAATTCTCAAGTAAGCTGGGTATGGTGTCGAGTGCGCCACCAACGGTAAACAAGGTTTTAATCTTCTGTTAGCGACAACTTTCGATCTGGGCGTCACAGATCTGGAGATGCCATTCTCAGACGGGTGGTGGCTTCTCGAGCGACTCGCCAGCTTGAAGAGTCAGATGCCCGTGATCGTCGTGACCGGACTTCTGCCCTGCCCTTATCACGCACTCGCCTCGGCTGGTGCAAGTGCGATGATTGAGAAGGCGAAGTTTCGTGCGAGCATCTTTTTGGAGAAAGTCGCGACGCTCCTAGAAGATGTCAGCTAGTTCTCGCCTTGTCGGCTACACCTTCGCGAGGGCGCGCTGAAGCTGACCCGGGTTGATTGGCTTAGATAAAACGGATGTCATACCCGCATCCATGCAGCGAGCAACCGTCTCAGAGTCTTCAGTAGCAGTGAGTCCAATGATCGGTACCGCTGCGATATGCGAATCGCGAATTAACTTCGTGGCCTCGATCCCGTCCAAGATCGGCATGTGGTAATCCATAAGTACGACGTCGTAAGGGCTCGCCTTAAGCGCATCGACAGCTTCAGCGCCATTACTGACCGCTCTCGCGGAATAACCCAGCTTTTCTAAAATCGCCACAGTAATCAGTCGGTTCACGATCGTATCGTCCGCGACGAGGACGCGCTGGGAGATTTTCTTCTTTTCATCAGCAGTTGGCCATCTGAACTCGGTTGCGGCGTGCCGTTCGTCGCCCAAAATTACGCGCTTCACAAGCGACCTAACGTATGAGCGTCGAACGGGCTTTCGCACAAACGCATTAAATCCGAATTCGATCGCACTCTGTGCTTCATCGTCACTGTAGTCGGACGTGATGAGGATGGTCTTTAGCGGAGTTATCGTTGCATCTGACTTGATCGCTGACGCTAACTCATAACCGTTCATCTCGGGCATTTGCTTATCCGTGATTAGAAGTTCGAAGGGCTTATGCTCTTCGGCCGCTTTTCGCAGAAGCTCGAGCGCCTGCGCGCCAGAGAGCGCAACAGTGCAATC
>CAJYIL010000677.1 GCA_913774795.1 Pseudobdellovibrionaceae bacterium | reverse complement strand
GGGGGAGCGAGAAACGGCCGATCGAACGAGATCCAAGAGATAGTTGTTTTCGGTGTCGCTCAGTCCGAGGTGACGGGCCACTTTCTTCGCAGAAAAAACAGAAATCGGAGCGCCGCGAAGAATTTCCGAGAGGCGCGAGGGACTCAAATCCAAATCCCGCGCGAAAGCTCTTAGGGAGTAGTTGGCGTTCTTCTGCGCGCGTTGATCGAAAATGCTCTGCAGATAAGCGTGATAAGATGTGAAACTGTGTGCGCTCGCCATAGGCACTTAACGTGGTCGGTTCGCCAAGAGCGGTCAACCCCTTGCGAACCTGCGCCGAACACCGCCGACCATGTTTTCAATCTCATCGTTGCTTCGTCCCGTCCTCGTCGTTAGCGTGGCCCCATGTTTAAAAACGCTCTTTCGATTTTAGCGGTGCTCGTCTTTTCAATGTCCGCATTTGCCAAAGGCGGCACGGTCGTCGGCGACGGCGGACACTCCGTCATCTGCAGCTTCGAAGATGGAGCCACGACGATCGAACTCTTCGATGTCGTACAGGCGCGCGATCGTTTTCAGTTTGGCGTTTTTGACACCGCCATCTTCTGGGACACCGATCAGTCGATCGAAATGATTCTGCGAAATCTGGCCACTCTCGATCTTGGTCACGCGCAAGAGGCTTTGCGCGAAAGCGTAACACGCGCGCAAGCGATGTCGGGGCTCGTCACCGAGTACGAAACACTCCCGTACACCCAAGACGTCATCACGTACGACCGTCTGCCGGCGGGCTGTGAACTGAAACAACTCGGAATTACGCGTGAAGGCCCTGATCGAATCGGCGTTTCAGTTTTAAAAAGTGATTGGCAGAGACTCGACGATCCTCACAAAGCGGTTTTTCTTTTGCACGAAGCCCTTCACTTCCAGATTCGTGATCCCGAAGCCGTGCGCCAAATCATCGGCTATGTGATTGCGCCTGTTTTCTTCCAGATGCAAAACCGCGCGGTCGTCGAAAAGATTTTCGCGACCGGACAATCGGTGATGTGGGACGAGTTCGTTCACTAAAGAAGCTTCAGCTGAGATTCGACGTCGGTCGGCTGCCAACGCGTTAAGCCCACGGCGCCGGCGTGGTTTAATCGATCGATGAGTCGACCGGCCACGTCGGGGACCAAAATGTCTTCGGGTTCGTGCACGAAAAATTCGACTTGCTCAAGTCCCATGTGCATCCATGACCGCAGTCGCGAAGACCACTCGTCTAAGCGAGGCTCGTCGAATTGATCGAGGCCGTTTCCGATGAAACGCACGATCGCGCGCGAGGAGGGCAGAGACGAATGCAAAACATCGCGGCGCCCAGAAACGTCGGTGATCACCACGTGCGCGCCGTGATCGGCTAAGACATCGTAATAAGCCGGCACCAAGCGATTCTCCGAGAAAAACGAAGGGTGTCTCACTTCAACGGCTAAGGGGAGCTCACGGGGAACTTGACCGAGAAAACGCGCGAGCCGTGGAAGCGAGCCAAGATCAAAGTGCGGAGGAAGCTGCAAGAAGCAGAGCCCAAGGCGATCTTCAAGAGGCAAAATCGCCGAGACGAACTGCCGAACAAGGGCCGCGTTCTCATCAAGAGCCGCGTGGTGCGAGATGTTCTGGAAGAATTTGACGTTAAACTTAAAACCACTCGGCGTCGACTCGCGCCAACGCGTGACCGTCTCTTCGTTTGGGATACCGTAGTGAGTTGAGTTCAATTCGATCGAGTTAAACTGACGAGCGTAGTGCGAGAGGAAATCTCGAGGCGCTGTTCCCAAGGGATAAACTTGACCGAGCCATTCTTTCACGGCCCACGCAGGCGCTCCGACGCCGATCCGAGTCTGAGTAACGGGCAACACTCGGTGAAGATCGGGCCTGAGACGCAACTCGCGCGACGCTCGCAACGTCGAGATCGTTCGAGGATCTTCGTCAGGTAAACGAAAATCAATTTGGCCCAAATTTCGAGGATCGACTTTCCCGAATTCCACAGCCCAAATTTAGAGACAAATTTGACGCTTTTCAACCGCGCCGATTCTTGCCCGTTTTCGAAACTAGAAGTCTCAGGTGCGCATCTTCGCCGAAGTCACTGGCGAACAGTGGCCACTGCCAGTAACCGACACCGAGTTAGAAATTCCTTCATGATTGTCTACCAACTTTTAGACAGTCGCTCGATCCCTTCGAGATGACAGCCGAAACTCCACGGCACGAAGATGGCTCCCTCTGTTGAGCCAACAGGAGTTTCTCATGTTTAAGTTTATCACTCTCGCAGCACTCGCATTGGCTCCCGTCGCTTCGCAAGCGGCGGCCGCTCGTGGTTACACGGCTGACGAAATTGCGGTCCAGAAAGTTTCAAAAGCGCTCGTGCAAAACGACCTGAAGTTCGTGACGTCGCCGACGCAAAACATCTGCGGTACGACCGGTCTCGAAGGCACCGACGTAAAGG
>CAJYIL010000676.1 GCA_913774795.1 Pseudobdellovibrionaceae bacterium | reverse complement strand
GAGAACGATTACGTCGTCTTGAGCATTTACGTGAACCCGACTCAATTTAATGATCCGCGTGACCTTGAGAAATATCCGCAGACGCTTGACGCCGACGTCGAGCTCGCCGCGCGTGCGGGAGTCGATTTCGTAATCGCTCCGACTTACGCGCAAATGTATCCCGACGGATATCGCTACCGAGTCACGGAGTCCGAATTCTCGCGCGAGCTCTGCGGCGCTCACCGGCCCGGGCACTTCGACGGCGTGTTGACGGTTGTCATGAAGCTCTTGAACTTTGTCGCGCCGACTCGCGCTTACTTCGGGGAAAAAGACTTCCAGCAGCTGACTCTGATTCGCGGGATGGTGGCGGCGTTCTTCATGCCGTACGAAATCATCGCCTGCCCGACCGTTCGCGAAGCCGATGGGCTTGCGATGAGCTCACGAAACGTGAATCTGTCGCCTGAAGCGCGCGCTCGCGCAGTCGCGTTTCCGGCCGCTCTTCGGTCGTCGTCTGTTTTGGAGGCGCGCTCAGCGCTTGAGCGTGACGGGTTCGAAGTCGACTACATCGAGGACCGTGAACATCGCCGTTACGGCGCGGTTCGTATTGGCGGAGTGAGGTTGATCGACAATGTCGAGATCTAAGATCCTCTTTCAGCTTAGCGGCTCAATCGCTTGCTTCAAGGCGTGCTCTCTTCTCTCGATGCTCGTCAAAGCCGGGCACGAAGTCGAAGTGGTCGCAACCGCGAGTGCATTGAAGTTTGTCGGCGAAGCGACGCTTGAAGGCCTCACGGGCCGGCGTGTTCACACCTCGACCTTCGAGAGTGGTTCTTACATGCAACACATTCACCTCATGCGCTGGGCGGATGCCATCGTGCTTTGCCCGGCGAGTGCGAACACCATCGCGAAGTTTGCGGCAGGTATTGGTGACGATCTCGTGACGACGTTGTTTCTAGCTCACGATTTTAAGAAGCCATATCTCGTCGCTCCGGCGATGAATCAGTCGATGTATGCGCACCCGGCCACTCGCTCGGCTCTCGAGAAGATTTCTGGCTGGGGCTTAACGATTCTTCCGACCGGCTTCGGTACGCTTGCGTGCGGAGAAAACGGCGATGGGCGCATGCTAGAGCCTGATGAGATTTTCGCGGCGATCGCGCGGGCAACTAGCCTGCCGAACTCTGAGTTATCAACAGACGCCATACGAGTTCTCAACAGCGACAAACATATACTCATCACCGCTGGCGGCACTGAAGAACCGATCGACGGCGTGCGATCAATCACGAACACGAGCACCGGTCGGACCGGTGCCGAACTCGCGGTGAAACTCGCCTCCCAAGGCTTCGCCGTCACGCTTCTTCATGCTAAAAACGCGGTGACTCCGGCTGAGATCAGCAAGGAACAACGGATCAAATCGAAAACCTTCACATCGTTCGTGAGCCTGCAAACGCTTCTCTCCGAAACCCTGAGCGAGCAAAACTTCGACGCGGTCATCCACTTGGCCGCCGTCGCCGATTACTCGCTCGCCGAGGTCGAATCAAATGGGGCCGTCACCAAAGCGCCGATCAAAGGAAAAATCGACTCTGGTGAAGAGCTCACCCTGAAGCTTAAGAAAAACCCGAAGCTCATCGACACGATCAAGTCGCAGGCCCCGAACGCAAAGGTGATCGCGTTCAAGCTCACGCGCACACCAAGCGCTGAAGAACGCGCCGACGCCGTCGAACTCTTAGCCAAGCACGCCAACGCCGACTATATCGTGCACAACGATTTCGAAGAGATCGGCGAGGGCCACCACCCGTTTACGATCTATGCCCAAACCAAAGAGATCAAAAAAGCCAACGGCGCCGCAGCGCTCGCTCTCGCGCTTGCCGACTTGATAGGAGCCAATCCATGATCCTCAGCCTCGATGTGGGAAATACCACGATACACGGCGGAGTCTTCGACGGAGAAACGCTGAAGGCGCAGTTTCGCCGAACAAGCGAATTCCGCGCGTCGAGCGATGAGCTCGGCATCTTTCTAAGATCGGTCTTAAGAGAAAACGACATCGATCCCTCGCAGATGACGCAAATCGCGATCTGCTCGGTCGTGCCCGACGCGATTCACTCGCTTCGAAATGCGTGCTTGAAGTATTTTAAGATCAATCCGTTCTTACTCCAAGCCGGAGTAAAAACGGGTCTTAAGATCAAATACCGTAATCCTCTCGAAGTCGGCGCCGATCGCATTGCGAACTCGATCGCGGGCACTCACCTGCGCCCAGATAAAAACTTGCTCATTGTCGAC
>CAJYIL010000675.1 GCA_913774795.1 Pseudobdellovibrionaceae bacterium | reverse complement strand
GGACTACTACAACAATGACTTAACTGATAAAGACGAGTGGGGCATTAATGCTAAAAAATTCTTAAATATCACGAGTTCGTTATCGTCGTTGAGTTCGTAACCGACTCTTACACTGAGGTTGCCGGGATATCCTTCTTCGCCATCACGACTCGTATACGAAAGCTCAACCGCGCGCTCAGGCTTCACGACTTCCAAAGACCAAAAAACCTTATCGAATCCTTTGAGACCGCCGTGAAGTGCGTTCATGCCGTCGTTCTTTGGGACCGAGTATCGTTTTCCATCGATCTCAAACGACGCTCGCCCGATGCGGTTCGCGAAGCGTCCGACGATCGCTCCGTAGTAGCTCGGGTTGTGCTTGACGTACTCCGCCGCCGTATCAAATCCCAAGACAATATCGCTCAGGCGCCCAGAACGGTCGGGAACCATTAAGCGCTTAAGGATCGCGCCGTAGTTGATGACTTCGGCTTCAAGGCCGTTTCGGTTTTTAAGTGTGTACGATTCGAGATTCATAGGTCGGCATTTGGCGGCCAAATGCGCGTAAACGCAATCCATGGACAGAGGTCGTCGCTCCGCACAAAAACCTTGAGGGGCGCGGAAAAGCCGGGGTAGGTTCGCCCCGCAATCGAATAGAGGGGATATTCTAGATGACCAAAACCGACGCTCTGAAGGGGCAGGTTCGCGTTCGCGAAACGACTCAAGTTATTCCGACTTACGAGCCGATGGCGCCCGACAAACACCCGATGTTCCTCGATAAACGTGTTTATCAGGGTTCGAGCGGAAAAGTGTATCCCCTCCCCGTCTACAACCGCATCGCGAGCGAAGCGACCGACCGCAAATGGAAAGCGGTCTACATCGAAAACGAATTCATCCAACTCATGGTGCTGCCGGAGATCGGCGGCCGCATTCACGTCGGCCAAGATCTCACCAACGGCTACGATTTCTTCTACCGTCAAAACGTCATCAAGCCCGCACTCGTCGGCCTCACGGGCCCGTGGGCTTCGGGCGGAGTCGAGTTCAACTGGCCTCAGCACCATCGCCCGGCGACGTTCATGCCGGTCGACGTTTCGATCGAGAATCACGACGACGGATCAAAAACGATTTGGCTCAGCGATCATGATCCTCTCGCGCGCATGAAGGGCATGCACGGCGTTTGCCTTCACCCGGGCAAGTCTTATGTTGAATTGAAAGTGCGCGCGTACAACCGCACGCCGTTCGTGCAAACGTTTCTGTGGTGGTCAAACGTCGGCATTCGCGTTCACGAAGGCTACCAGTCGTTCTTCCCGACCGACGTTCACTTCATCGCCGATCACGCCAAGCGCGCGATGGCGACGTACCCTCTCTGTGACGACACGTATTACGGTGTCGATTACGGTAAGCGCGCGCGCAAAGGAACTCCGGCCGGCGAAGTGCCGACGAACTTCATTCCTCCGCACCTTGATGAACAAGCGGCCGACTCGATCCCCGAGTACGCGCCGAACGATCTCTCTTGGTATTCGAACATTCCGGTTCCGACGTCGTACATGTGCGTGGGCTCGAAAGACGATTTCTTCGGTGGATACGATCAATGGAGCAGCAATTCCTGCACCACGCGCAGCGGTCCGATCGCGGCGAGCTTCAACCACAATTCCCAATCCTCGCAATTGGGCAGGTCCTCGGAAAAGCCGCCGACCG
>CAJYIL010000674.1 GCA_913774795.1 Pseudobdellovibrionaceae bacterium | reverse complement strand
GAGAACGTCACGAAGACCTTCGGGACGAAAAAAGCCCTCGATCACGTCACGATCAATATTCCGTCTGCACGCACGCACGTTCTCCTAGGCTCGAGTGGATCAGGTAAGTCGACGATCATTCGAATTTTGATCGGTGTGCTCCGAGCCGATTCAGGCATCGTGAAGATCAACGGGAATATCGGATATGTTCCGCAAGATGGCGGCCTGTTTCCGCATCTCACGGCGCGCGATAACGTTTCGCTTGTTGCCGAAACCCTTGGCTGGAAGAAACAGAAGATCGACGCTCGTATTGACGAGCTTTTGCAACTCACATCCCTTGATCCGGCCTTGCTTTCGCGATTTCCGAAACAACTCTCGGGCGGCCAGCGTCAACGCGTTTCGCTTATGCGCGCTTCGTTTCTTGATCCAGCACTCTTAATTCTTGACGAGCCGCTGGGGGCTCTCGATCCGATCATTCGTAATGACGTGCAGAACGAGCTCAAATCGATCTTCAATGCACTCAAGAAAACCGTCTTGATGGTCACTCACGATATCGACGAAGCACGCTTCTTCGGCCACGCGCTCACTTTGCTTCGCGATGGACACGTCGTCCAAACCGGAACTTTTGAAGATCTCCGCGATACTCCCGCCGATCCTTTCGTCACGAAGTTCATCCAAGCGCAAAGGACCTTCGAATGATCGCGTTTTTGATGTCGCTTCTGATGATGACGGCCCACGCCGCACCCGACATCGCGGTCGGCTCCAAAGCTTTCACCGAAGGCTATCTTCTTGGCGAATTGATCGCGCAAACGCTCGACGATGACGCCCAAGTCACGCGCAAATTTGGTCTCGGCCAAACGGGTGTTCTGTTCGAAGCCCTCAAGAGCGGAGAAGTCGATCTCTACCCTGAGTATACAGGAACAATCGCCGAAGCGATTTTGAAGAAGCCCTCGCTGACGAAGTTCGAAGACATTCAAGAAGCCCTCGCGCCGCTGGGGCTCTTCATGTCGAAGCCTTTGGGTTTCAACAACACGTACGCCATTGCGGTCAGCCGCGAATTCGCCGAGCGCACGGGGATCAAAACGATCAGCGATTTAGCTTCGAAGGGAAAAGACGCGCGCGTCGGATTCTCGTCGGAGTTCATGTCGCGCGCCGACGGTTTTTCTGCGCTCTCGAAACGCTACGGAATCAAATTCAGCGAAACTCCGCAATCCATGGAACACTCTCTCGCCTATCAGGCCATCGAAGATAAGCGTGTCGACATCGTCGATGCCTACTCGACTGACGCGAAGATCGACAAACTCGGTCTCGTCGTTCTCGAAGACGATCTCAAATTTTTTCCTCGCTACGATGCGGTCATCCTCGCGCGCCTGAAGCTCCTCGATACGGAGCCGCTGATCTGGAAAAAGCTCCAGACGCTCGAATCAAGTCTGAACGAAAACGTCGTTAGAAAAATGAATGCGGCGGTCGACATCGACAAAAAGGGATTTTCCGATGCTGTCGGTGAATACCGCGGCGTTGAAGCGAAGCCGATGAATCGCTACGGGGGACGCATTTGGCAGCGGACGAAGGAGCACATCTTCCTTGTCGCGGTCGCTCTTTTCTTCTCAGTCGCGATTGGGATTCCTCTCGGCATTCTCGCCACTCGCCACCGCTTTCTCGGGCAAGCGATTCTGCTCATCAGCGGGACGATCCAAACCATTCCGTCGCTCGCCCTGCTCTGTTTTCTCGTGCCTCTTGCGGGCATCGGCACGAAATCGGCTCTGATCGCGCTCTGTCTTTACGGGCTTCTACCGGTCGTGATGAATACGTTTATCGGGCTGCAGTCGATTGATCCGCAACTGATCGAGATGACACGTGCCTTGAAACTTTCAGCATGGAATTCGTTGATCCGCATTCGTCTGCCGCTGGCTTCGAGAAACATTCTCGCAGGGATTCGCACGAGTGCGGTGATCGGGATCGGCACGGCGACATTGGCCGCGCTGATTGGTGCTGGCGGTTACGGCGCCATCATCGTGAGCGGTCTCGCCATTAACGATACCAATACGATTTTGATGGGCGCCATTCCGGCCGCAGCCCTTGCGCTCATCACGCATGGGCTGTTTGAACTGCTTGGATTTTTCGCGGTCCCGAAGGGATTGCGAAATTAGATCGAGAGTGGGAACGAAACGCTGACGACGTAAGCCTCGTTCTTCGCGCGGACGCGATCTGAATCACCCGCGTTCGTGAACGGGCCTGCGGCTTGAAACTCTGTCGTTTTGTAATCGACCTTTTGGTACTCGAGGTTCAAGCTCACCGCGAGCAAGTGGAAACCAGCTCCGACCGAGAAGCCTGTGCCGTTTTTGAATTTTGCATCGAAGTTGTTCGTCGCGCCAGGGTCCAACTGCGCTTGCGCGATGTACTCGCCCCAAACACGAAGACCCGCGACTGGCATCTGAATACCGACGACCGGGCCGACTTGGTAGGCATCGGCATCCGCGTCGATGTTGCCATCTTTGAAGTGAGGCTTGCTGTAGCGAGCATCAGCCGCCAAGAACACGACATCACTCACATGAAAGCCGAGTCGGCCCATCAAACCGAAACCGCGGTTTGTACCGCCTGAATCACCGACCGGAGTCGATGTGTTTGTTGTCCCGAATTCGTAAGTGATACCTGGCTCGACAAAGAGCCCTCCGCGACGCTCTTGGGCGTTCGCCACTGAACCCAAACCAACGACCATAGCTGCTACTAAAAGAAATGATTTTAACATCTGTTATGTCCTCCCGACCCAACGAAACTAACAGGGAGGCGAAACAAAGCGAGCCCAGCAAACAGCGTGTGATCAAATCGGCAAGATCGGCGGCTGAATCGTCAATGACTCAGTAACATTTGTTCGAGCCAGCCACCAATTCAAAGTTATCCGCTTTCATTGGCTTCCAGCCTGCCGCAAGTAAACGTTTATAGGGATCTTGAGGCACCGAAGATCCATTCGCGTCGGGAGCAAAGAAATACTCATTGCCTGATTTATCGCATTCGACCGTGTCAGGTGTCGTACCCGCCTCGACTCTTCTCCACATAAGAACCATCGCGATGTGAGTGCGCGGGCCTTGGTAATAAGTGATCGCGGCCGGCAGACGCGATTGCGGAGTCATCGAAATTGTCTTGCCTGAGCACTTCATCTTGGTCGAGTGATCTCCTTCATGCTCCAGGAACGTTTCAAATCCGCGACCCTGGTCGAAGAGCACGGTCGAGCCGTCGTCTGACATCAAACCAATCTCATAATTTCCAGGTTCATCACCCGCTCCGAGTTTGAACTTTGTTTTCAGGGAGAGTGCGAAGTACTCAAAAAGCGTCTCATCAGCTTCGTTCTTGAGAGTCGAACCGTCGGTTGTAGTGAAGCCTTCGGTAAACGAGCGAGTCGGAACATTGACCTGGCTCAAGAAAAGATCAGCCGGAACACGGTGCCCGTTATCAATGTAGTCTTGGCTTCTGGTGTAGCGCGTTTGCGAGCTGTCGAGATAGTAGATCGATCCTTTGAGACCGGCGATGGGTGAGATGGTGTTGCCCACGGCAAAAGGATCACAAATGACCGGTGCCGGGCTCGCCGGCTCAGCGTCTGTCACGGATTTGCTTTTCTCTGTTTGCGTGCTCGCAAAATCTACGTTCGAGCAGTTCGAGTAAGAGAGGCTCAAGAAACCTGAAAGGGCAAGTAAGCTGAGGTGATTCAAGTTGATCTTCATAGATGACTCCTTCGATTGATTGCTCTCGCTTCACTTCATTCACAGACGAAGAGAAGCAAAACCGATGCTCACTCAGAGGAGCGCAGCGCTTGCGATCTGCGTTTTAAGGGATCAGGAGCGACTTAGAGAGAGACGTCTTACTCTGCGACGTCGATCTCCCTGAATTCGACTACTCTTCAGACAGCTTTAGTCGACGAGCTTTCGGTAAAGGTAAGCATATTCCATCGCGATTTTGTGAACGGTTTGCTCTGGATCGGCCGCTCCGCCGTGGCCTCCTTCGGTGTTCTCGTAGAACAGCACGGGATGACCCTTTTCTTCTAAGCGCGCGGTCATCTTTCGTGAATGCCCCGGTTGAACGCGGTCATCAGCCGTCGAGACATGAAAGAACGCCTCGGGATAAGTCACACCCTTTTGGACATTTTGGTAAGGCGAATATCGAGAGATGTACGCTGCGACTTTCGGATCTGCGGGATCGCCATATTCTCCGATCCAAGACGCCCCCGGGGGCATTTGCGTGTAACGAATCATGTCGAGCAGCGCCGATTCGCAAACGACGGCATGG
>CAJYIL010000673.1 GCA_913774795.1 Pseudobdellovibrionaceae bacterium | reverse complement strand
CTTCAGTGGTACTGCGAGAATTGCGGGACGAAACTCTACGAAGAGTTTTTCAAACTCACCGACATTGAAACTCAATTTCCGGCGGTCTTTGAGCGCTACTACAATAGCGATCACGTGAACTGCAAAGCGTGCGGCCATGCGAACGGGCGCACCTGGACAAAATCGTGAAGATCGATATTCACACGCACATTCTGCCTCCAGAGATTCCGAAATTTAAAGAGATGTTCGGATACGGTGGATTTATAGCGCTTAAAGACTGCCCAGGGTGTGCGGCGAAAGACATGGTCGATGACTCAGGCAAATTCTTTCGGCGAGTGGATCCAAACGCGTTTGATCCGCTCGAGCGATTGAAAGATTGCGATCATCATCAAGTGAACGTTCAGGTTCTCTCGACCGTGCCGGTGATGTTCTCGTACTGGGCGAAACCGCAAGATGGTCTCAAAGTCAGTGAGCTTTTGAATGACCACCTCGCAAGCGTTTGCAAAGAAAATCCAAAACGTTTCGTCGGTCTGGGAACATTGCCGCTCCAGGCACCAGAGCTTGCGGTGAAGGAAGCCGAGCGATGCGTTCGAGAACTTGGTCTCAAAGGGTTCCAGATCGGCTCCCACGTGAACGACTGGAATCTCTCCGATCCAAAACTTTTTCCCGTCTATGCCGCGCTTGAAAAACTCGATGCCGCCCTCTTCGTTCATCCCTGGGACATGATGGGCCAAGAGAAGATGGGCAAGTACTGGCTCCCTTGGCTCGTCGGAATGCCCGCGGAGACATCGCTTGCCATTTGTTCGATGATCTTCGGCGGAGTCTTTGCGAAATTTCCGAAGCTGCGGGTCGCATTCGCTCACGGAGGTGGCTCTTACCCGTTCACCGAGGGCCGAGTTCAGCACGGGTTCGAAGTGAGGCCCGATCTTTGTGCGGTCGATAACCCAGTTGCGCCGAAAAATTACCACGGACACTTTTGGGTCGATAGCCTCGTGCACGGAACAGACGCTCTGCAATTTTTGAAACAGAAGTTCGGCGCAAGCCGCATCTGCCTCGGGACCGATTATCCGTTTCCGCTCGGCGAACTCTCACCTGGCGAAGGCATTCGTGACGGCGGATTTACGCAAGATGAACAAGACTGGATGAATCATCAGGCCGCCCTCGAGTGGCTGAAGATGTCGAAAAACGATTTCGTTTAAAAAGGACGAACACTTATGGATTTGAAGCTCGCAGGAAAACGCGCACTTGTGATGGGCTCCTCGACTGGCATCGGGCGCGCGATCGCAGAAAGCTTGATTTACGAAGGTGCTAAAGTCGTTCTCTGCGCGCGCGGTGAAGATCGTCTCAACGCGGCCGTCAAAGAAACGGGTGCGGTCGCCGGATTCGTCTGTGACCTTACGAAAGTCGGAGCGGCAAAGCATGTGATCGAGCAAGCCACCTCAACTCTCGGCGGCCTCGATATCGTTGTCACGAATACAGGCGGCCCCCGTAAAGGCGGCTTCACGGAGATCTCGGCTGAGCAATGGCACGAAGACTTTCAAAGCTTGTGGATGAGTTTTATCGAATCGACGCAAGCCTGTCTGCCATTGATGCAAAAGCAGAAGTACGGGCGGCTTCTGCTTGTCACTTCCTTGGCCGCCAAAGAACCACTCCCGGGTTTGACGACATCGAACGGTCTTCGTGCCGGCCTGGCGGGTTTGGCCAAGTCTCTGGCGAATGAAGTGGCGGCCGATGGAGTGACGGTGAACCTTCTTCTTCCAGGTTATACGGCGACCGATCGCCTCAAAGAGCTTAAGCTGAGCGATGAGAAGGTGAAGCAGATGGTGCCTGCCGCTCGACTCGGAAATCCTGAAGAGCTCGCTGATCTTGCGTGCTTCTTAGCTTCACCTCGTGCGGGTTACATCACGGGTCAGAGCATTGCGATCGACGGCGGAGCTTTGAAAGGGCACTGACAGCAGCGATGTGAGTCTGATGGCTCGAGCCGCGCGCGTCTTCAATGAAAGTTGGTTAAAAAGCGATCGAGCGTCGTGAGAAGTGCGTTGCGATCGATGGGCTTCGTCAGGTAGGCATCGAAGCCCGATGTCTCGGCGCGCTTTCGTTCTTCGACCATCGCGTGCGCGGTGAGAGCGACGACAGGAATCGTGATGTTTTCGGCGCGCAGCGCACGAATGGCTTGGTGGCCGTCCATCAACGGCATTTGGATATCCATAAGGATCAGATCGTAGTTGTGTTTCAACGCCATCGCGACGCCCTGGCGCCCGTCGCCCGCAATCGCGATCTCGCAGCCCGTTTTCTTTAAATAATGCGAAATTAAAAGTTGGTTGTCGGCCGAATCTTCGACGAGCAGAATTCGTTTCCCGGAGAAGGCCGATGGCATCTCGGTCGCGTGTTCGGTATGCGTTTGAATCGATGCCGGTTCCAAGGATGAGACCATTTCGGTTGTGGCCGAAACAGTCATCGGACACCAGAAGATAAAGTGCGAACCTTGGCCCGGAACCGTGTGTGCCAGCGTCAACTCTCCGCCCAACAGCGAGGCGAGTTTTTTTGAAAGAGAAAGTCCCAGACCCGTGCCGCCGAACTTTCGGGTTGTTGAAGAGTCTGCTTGGGAAAACGGGCGAAAAAGTTTGCCGGCTTGTTCGTTCGTCATGCCGATTCCGGTGTCGATGACCGAAACTTTTAAATGAGGGTCAGCGAATCCGACTTCGATCGTGACCGTGCCGGTATTCGTAAACTTGATCGCGTTAGAAACCAGATTGAGAAGGATTTGCCGGAGTCGAACGGAGTCCGTTGTGACTCGAGCAGGAATCTTCGACCTAAATCTCAAACGAACCTCGACCCCTTTCTCGTTGGCGACAAGTTGTTTGGCGACAACGACATCGCGGAGCACCTCGATGAGCGAAAATTCGATCTGCTCGAGATTCATTTGTCCGGCTTCGACCTTCGAGAGGTCCAAAATGTCATCGATCAACGCCAAAAGCTGTTTTGAATTTCTTTGCGCGATGGCGAGATGCCCCGAGTCTTCGCCGTTTAGACGATTCGACCCTAGAACAATATCGATGAAGCCAATGATCGCACCGATGGGCGTGCGGATTTCATGGCTCATATTTGCGAGAAACTCGGATTTAGCGCGATTCGCTTTTTCGGAATCTTCTTTGGCCGTTTCGAGGCGTTTCAGCAGGTGACTGACTTCGTATTGCTTGGCGCGGGCGCGAAGTGCGACCTCGACCGCGCGAATAAGGGTGAGTTGCGAGAAGGGTCGCTCGAGAATCGAGATGTTACCGACTTTCGCAAAAACTTCGATCAACCTTGGAGAGCCGGCTTTCGCTAGCACAATGACCGGTAAATCGGACCATGCCGGCTGATGCAAAAGGGCGAGTTTGATTTCCTCGACTGCCGAAACCGTCAGCGCTTCTTCAGCGATGACGGCGGCTCCGCAGCCAGCTTCTATGAAGCGGCAGAACTCCGGGAGGCTCTCGCACGCCTCGGCCCTGATTCCACTTTGATGCAGAACGCCGGTTGCGATTCGGCCGTCATTACCGGTCGGAGCGAAAAAGCTGACGAGATAAGACGACTCACGAGTGTCACTCATTTTCGACGTCGAGAATCTTGTTCGAATTTCCGAGGTACCGTGGAACACCCGTGAAGATGCCGGAGAACTCGCTCAAGACGGGACCCAATTCAATGCCAGCGGAGGAGAGTTTGTATTCGCGCAGGGTCTCTTCGTGAGGGCCCGTGCGCTTTTTGATGACGGAGATAGCTTTCTTCACGCGACCGAAAGCTTCGAAAAAGCGTGTGAGGAGAACAGTATCGGCCAGGTAAGTCAGATCGAGAGGCGACTGCATCGTTCCCATGATGCCAGCTTGCGAAAGCACGAGCAGCGTGATGATTCCTTTTCCTCCGAGGTAAGAGAGAAGTTCGTGGAGCTGAAGAATCAAAAACTCGGCTTCGGGCATTGCGTGAATGTAGCCATTCAGGCTGTCGATGATAACCATGTTCGTTAAGGCGTCGGCCTCGCCGCGCACAAGCGAAGTGAATTGACCGGGTGTGAGTTCGGCCGGATCAATTTTGCGGATGGAGATTAAGCCCGCGTCGACGTATTCGTTCATCGGCATGCCTAAGGCTGCCGCGCGGCCCATGAGATTGGTCAGGCTCTCTTCAAAACTATAAATCGTCACGCGCTGACCACGCTCAGCCGCCGCAGTGGCAAAACGCACGGTCAGCGTAGATTTTCCTGAGCCTGCCGGGCCCAAAAGTAAGTTACTGGTGCCCTTCGTGAGGCCGCCGCCAAGCAGTTTATCGAGTTCAGAATTTCCGCTCGAAATCGTTTCCTGAACGTAATCCCGATGCTTATGATCATTTGCGACGAGGCGTGGGTAGATTTCGAGACCGCCTCGGCGAATCACGTAATCGTGAGTGCCGCCTTTGAAACCAACACCGCGGAGTTTCGAAATGTGAAACTCGCGTCTCTCGACTCCATAGCCCGCGCGGAATTTTTCGAGGAGCATGACGCCGTGAACGATGCTTTGCACGTGCAGATCGCCTGCCTCAGTCGTCATGTCATCGAGCAAAAAGACGGTCGCCTGACGTTTTTGAAAGAACTCTTTCAGCGCTAAAATTTGACGGCGGTAACGAAATGAAGAATCCGCGAGAAGCCGCAACTCCGAGAGTGAGTCGATGACAACACGTTGAGGATTTAAGTTCGTCACCGCGTCTTCGAGAAGTTTGACGGTTTGACCGAGTTCGACTTCGGAGGAGTGAAAAAGCGTGTTGCTCGAGCTCACGCTAATCGCTTCGTTAATCACCGAAAGATCGAGGATTGAGATCGTCGACAGATCCCAACCGTGGGACTCCGCAACGCTCTCGAGTTCGGGCTTCGTTTCGCTGAACGTGATGTAAAGACTCGACTCGCTGGACCGGATGCCCTCCATCAAGAACTGCAACGCCATCGTCGTTTTGCCCGTACCAGGCTTGCCCTGCAGGAGATAGAGTCGGTTTGCCGGCAGTCCACCCAGCGTGATCGAGTCGAGGCCTTTGATTCCGGTTTTCGATGTGCCGTGCATGCTTGCTCCCGGGGATGCTGATAAGGCCGCTTGAGTGAGTTAGCACGTTTAGCGCACACCGAGTGTCAATTCCAGCGCAAAAAGTGACTCGGAGTCACGCTTCCTGAGCTCCGAAGCGAATATGGGAGTCGTAAATCCATTTCAGTGATGATTCCAGAAGTTACAGGACAGACACGAGTCAAATGGCCTCTGGGTTCTTGCCAACAGGGCCGGGCTCTTGCAAGTTTGCGGGTTCCTGAATGGAAAGAGGATTTATGAAGACATGGGCTCTTTGGGCAATGGCGGCGATTTTGGCTGTCGCATGCGGGAAACAAGAAACTCAAGCGCCGACTCCGGCTCCGGAGTGCAAAACAGGAATTTCCTGCAAGACAGGCGTCGACGAAAAACAGGCCGGCGCGATCTACGCGAAGTATAAATATCAAGAGGTCGGCCAATGCTCCGACGGCAGCCTTCGTCACACGTGGCTCGTTTTAGCCGACCGAATCGTCGTCGCAAAAACCACGGACGGAAAAGACATCGTCGCCGACATGCAAGTTTTCTTGTATGATGACGGCTCTTACACCGGCACTTATCAAGAACTCACTCAAGAGCGCGGCGACATGGGCTTCTGGAAAACCGTTTCGACGGCGAATCAAAAAGCGTTGGCGGGTACATGGGCGATTCAGCAGTCGCAGATCATGATTGAACAGTTCGGATTGGGCGATAACGTGAACGCGCGCGGCTGGCCCGGCATTCAGTTCACGCTCGCAAAAGACAATTCGATCAACCCGGTCCTTGGCGAAAAACAGATTAATTTGATCACGACGCGTTCGAAAACTTCGAAAGACGGCAAATCCGTCGACGCGATTTGCGCGGAGAGAAAATAATGAAATCAGCTTTGATGTTTTTGACAGCTTCGTTCGCGCTTGCGGCCTGCTCGCCGACATACCCACCGGCACAGGAGCAAAAAGGAACTTGCCGAAACCAAAACTGCGTCATCGACGGCAAGCCCTCGCAAGAGTATTTCGCGCCATTTATGACAGGCGTGATCGGCTCGTGCGCTGACCAGGCAAACATGGCGTTCAGCGCGATGACCGCAAATTTCGTTTCGCCGAAATCCAACACGGGTTTTGCGCAGATTCGCCTTTTTGTTCACCCGACGAACGGCACCTACACGGGAGCCTATCTCCCGCAGGACGGCACGACGCCGCAAACGTTCGACGGCAAATATTATCTTGAAAATAGCGCGATGGTTCTTGAGGGCCTGGGCGTCGCTCACAAGCGAACAACAGATGAAATCTGGATCCAGGTTCTGTCGTCTTCAAAACTCGATATCGCATTCACGCCGGAGATCTCGTTTGTTCGAGATGTCTCTCCGGTGAATGAGAACGGCCAAACTGTTCAACAGGTTTGCGCGAAGCAGTGAGTTCTAAAGATTAGAGTAAGGCGCTCGTGAACCGTGCTGCTCCCGTCGAGTGAACGATTGGGAGTGAGCGATTTGTGAGGCGCGCGATCGTCCGAATCAATTGCTCAGGCACGATTGGCTTCGAGAGATAGTCGGCAAAACCATGCGAGAGCGAGTGCTTTCGTTCCTGGTTTGAGGTGAATGCACTCAACGCCACCACCGGCATCCGGTATCGCTTGTCGACGAGTGTTTTCATCGCAAGGTTGCCGTCGACGTTCGGCATCTTGATATCCATCAACACGATATCGAAGTGATCGTTTAAAGCTTTTTCGATCGCCTCGGTGCCCGTGCGGGCACACACCGCTCTTCCGCCGAATTTCTCGACGAGACGTGACTCGTAGGCGAGCGCCTCTTCAGAATCGTCGACGATCAAGACGCAGTAGCCGCTTAAGACTTCATCGACCAGTTTGAGCTCGGCATCGTTATCGAGCGGTAAAAGAGATTTGAACGTCTCTCGTTCGGAGTACGGTGTCAGTGCGTACGTGAAGAACGGCTTGGCATCGCTGGAGAGTTTGAAACCGGGGAGATCCGTTGAAGTGAAGTCGAGCTCGATGCGTTCGTCTGGCAAGCGGGTGAGCGAACAGATGACGTAGGTCTCGCGCGCGCGAGACTTCTCTAGCTGCTTCGCCAAGCACTCCTCGAGCGCGGATTGAAAGGCGCCGAGATCATCGGCGATCCAAGTCGGCAATCCGTTGATGATTTTGAAAGAGAAGAGCTTGCCTTGCGCGAAGGCGCGGGCCGCGTGGGTTTGAACCGCGCGATTGAGAGCGATAGGGAGAGAGTGGGGAATCTGATTTTCCAATTGATCACCTCGAAGCGAACCTGAGAATAGGTATTTCGGCCGAGGCATTAAAGGCCAGCTCTGAATTTTGGCTAGATCTACACTTATTTCTTGTGAAGTGAATCCATGAAGTCATCGCTGGCAGCGGTGCCATCGCGGTGCGCACGCTCCGCTTCTTTAGCGACTTTACCGGTAATCCCGACCCACTCCGGCCACACCACCATGACGATGACGTAGGCGAAGATAAACAGAACGAAGACGCCGGCAGCAGCAAAATAAATCCAGG
>CAJYIL010000672.1 GCA_913774795.1 Pseudobdellovibrionaceae bacterium | reverse complement strand
AAATAAAGCCGGTCTTGCTTATTCAAAGTTGACGCTGCTGGAAGACTTGCGTGGAGAGTGCCTGTTATCTCACCCCAAATTCCCGATGGTGCACTACTGGCAAGGACTCTCAGAGCCCGCGGCCGAGGCGATTCTTGAGCTTACACGTGAGGGAAAACTCCGTCATGAGCCGACTGACACCTTGGCCTACGTGGCGCATGGCCAAACTCTGAATCTTCCGATCTTTACGATCGATCAGGTGCCAACCGCTAGTCAGCTCGGCACTCCTCACTGGATGCCCGTTCTTCTCTTGAAAAACGGTTGAGCCTTCGTTCACAATAGACTTATGAAGATGATCCTTTTAGTTCTTTCGGTTTTCGCTCTCTCTTCGTGCGCGACAACCCACTCGAAAGCGTCGCGCTCTCAAAAGGCGAGCGATCTTTTCGACACCCTCGACGTCAATCACGATGGCTATCTCACGCGTTCAGAACTCTCGGCTGGCCTTCGATATGCGGGCACACCCGATTTGAATCCGGATCTGGTGATCGGTCTCGAGAAGTCAGCGCCCGCTAAGAAAAAGATCAAGGCCTCTCGCAAATTGAGCGAGGGTGAGATTCAGAAGATCATGTCAGAAGCTTTCGACAAGAGAGATGCGAAGCTCGATCAGCGTCTGTCGCGTGATGAATTCAAAAAAGTCGTCTCCGAGCGTCCGCGCGGAGTCGATGAAGATCCTTGGGAACCATTCATGTAAAAGACGGCGTTATTGATCCGAAACGATTGCGCCTTTGACGCCGTTAAAGACAGTGTAGCCATTCGGAGTCGTCGATTCCAACTTATCGCGAATCGCGCCCACTGACGCATCAACCGTGTAGCCGTTGATGACGGTTTTCTGACCGGTTGAAGCACCCGAAACCACTTCTACACCTTGCGCCGTTGAAATGTTCGGGATCAGCGGGTGAAGGATGGTCTGTGAGAAATCCAAGCGCCCGCAACCCGCAAGCATGAATGCAGCTAATGTCATCAGCGCGACTTGTTTTTTCACGAGAGCCTCCAAACGATTCGTTAACTTATCGGACGAACCCTTTTCGAATTTAAGCGCCTGATTCGATCAATGTCTCATTCTTAGACAGTGACGAGCGATTAACGGCTGCCCCGGATGAGAATCTCTTTGAGGCCACTTTAGTTTCGATCTGACGTGGCACCCGGCTTGAACCCAGGGGTTAGGCTCCAGATTCTGGGGACTGGCTTGAGGAGATGAAAGATGAAACAGACTTTCTGGTTGGCTGCTGCCGTATTCACCGTTGCGCTTCTTGGCAATTCGCAAAACGCGGATGCGTTGGGTTGCGGAAAAAAGTGTCGCGCTCGCCGCGCGGCTGAAGCTCAAGCTGCTCAAGACCAATACCAGCGCGACATGCAGTATCGCCAGTCGCAAGCTCTCGAGCAGCAGCGCCAATGGCAAGCGCAACAAGACGCTTACCGGGCTCAGCAAGATGCCTACCGGCGACAAGAACAAGCTCGCTGGGACGCTCAACAGCGCGCCTACGAACAACAGCGCGCTCAGGAGCAAGCTCGGTGGGAAGCCCAACAACGCGCAGAAGAACAGCGCTACCAACAAGCTCAGCCTCGTATTTCGTACGGCGGCTACGATCAACAAGCCGTAGTGACAGGTAACGGAGTCGGCGCTGTCGAAGTCGATAAGAACGGCGTTCCACTTTATGATGCCGAAGGAAAACCGCTGAGCGATAAAGACAAAGCGCTCTGGCCGTTTCGTCACCAAGAAATTCCCGACATGCCGGTCGTCGTCACCGAACGCTCTTGGACCTCGTACCATGAAGACCAGTTCTCACAATTTATCGCGAAGTTCGGTGCAGGCGTGAAAGCAAAACCAATGCGTCGTTTGAACTATTACATGCACGACGCTTCGGTAAACCAGTACGCGAACACCGAAATTCCGTCGGTGTATTACTACTCGGATTGCGCCGATCTCCCGGTCTTCTTACGCGCTTACTTCGCTTATAAAAATGGTCTCCCGATGTCGGTTGCGACCGACCCCGTGATGAACCGTCAACCTTACGCTTCTATCGGAACGTCGGGCTACGACAACTGGATCGCGAACAACCCAACGAAGACTGAAGTTTCACCTTACGGAAACTCGCTGACACGCCGAACGGCTTCGAATATTCCGGCCCGTCAAGGTGCCGAGAAGAACTTCATCAAGTGGTGGTCTTCGATGATGGATGCGACGTCGACTCGCACATTCATGGTGAGCCCGTTCACTCCGAACTACTCGGCTCTCTCTGACGTCTACCCGGTCAAGATGGATCGCGCCGGCATTCGTCCAGGCACGATCGTTCACTCCGATGGCCACGTGTTGATGGTCACATCGGTCTTCCCGAACGGCGATGTCGAACTCATGGATGCTCACCCGGACAACTCGCTTCAGTTCAAAACACTCGATCCCTCAAAGCTCATGCGTGAACGTCCCGACCGCGCTTACGGCTTCTTCCGCTTCCGATCTGCAACCGCAGTCGGCGGCACCACGTACTTCGATCCGACAACCGGCAAGACTGCAATTGCAGGTGCGACGATTCAGCTCGATGGCGATCAGAAGCTTTATCAACAAGGCGTGTGGTCTCTTGAGCAGTGGATGGGCCCGAACTCAGCCGTCGCTCCCGGCCAGCGCGTGGATCCGAATCAGTGGAAAGTCGCTTACAAAGATATCGGCTTCTTCGAACTCTTGCGCGCGAATCTCTCAACTCGTGTCGAAACCGCAGACGGCGCCTCGAACGATCTCCTCGTTTCTCTTTGTAACGATCTGAAGCAACGTGTGGCCGATATCGAAGCTGCGGGCTCGCTCCCGACTCAACCTCGCCCGCAGGCACTTCCGCAAAATATCTATAACGCCGAACCAACTTGGGAGCAGTTTGCAACTCCGTCGCGTGACGGTCGCACACGTCAGGCCATCTTGAATCTTCCGGGACTGATCGTGAAGAACTTCAAGAACGGCGTCCGCAACCAGTACAAGATGTCGTACGCAGGTTCAGCTCAATCGTACCAACAGCAGATTCTCCAGATGTGGGCGCAGCAGGACAACTCTTGTCGCGTCACTTACCGGAACTCGGCTGGTCAGCCGGTGACGATCGGGTTTTCTGAACTTGTCGCGCGTGCTCCCCGCATGAGCTTCGATTATGCAGATTGCCCAGAGAAACGTTGGGGCGCTTCAGATCAAGAGATCGCCGCCACTTGCCGCGATAGCGATTCAGGCGGTCGCTGGTACCGGGCTCAAACTTCGATGCGTAACGGCGGCGGCAAGACGAACGAGAACGGAACCATCGTCGTTCGCTCGGATCGCCCGATCTCGAGCATATCGATCGTGATCGGGC
>CAJYIL010000671.1 GCA_913774795.1 Pseudobdellovibrionaceae bacterium | reverse complement strand
CCGTCTGGATCGGTCTCGCGAACGAGGGAGCATTGGTCGAGAAGCTCTCGATTGAATTTGCGCAAACGAGGCGCTGGCGCAAGTAGAGGCTCAACGTAGATTGAAGTCGGAAACCAGGTTTGAATCGGCATTAAATGTTACGTACCCAATGGCAGGTGTAACCGCCAGGATTTTTCTCTAAGTAATCCTGATGCGCTTTCTCCGCGGAGTAAAAGGGTTTGGCCGCGATCAACTCGGTGACGATCGGAGACGGCCAGCGCTTCTGCATCTCCGAGCGAACTTTCTCGGCTGCGCGAAGCTGATCGTCGTTGTGATAAAACACGATCGAACGATATTGCGAGCCGCGGTCGTTACCTTGACGGTTCGGAGTTGTCGGGTCGTGAATCTTCCAGAACCACTCGAGCAATTGTTCGAACGAAACGATCTTCGGATCATAAATCACCTGAATCGCTTCCGCGTGCCCGGTATTTCCCACTTTGACTGACTCGTAGACCGGATTTTTCGTAACACCGCCCGAATAACCCACCTCGGTATCGATCACGCCAGGAATTTTGCGGATAAGATCTTCCATTCCCCAGAAACATCCTCCGGCGAAAGTCGCGACCTCTTGACCGTGTTGAAGTTCGAGTTTGCGTTCGTGAGTCGTGTGCAGTGAGTTCATGGCCTGGACCTCCCTCGAACCGAAATTCTATCACCAAAAAGGTCTAGGTGAAGCATCTTGAAGCGGTGTGTGAAGACGGGCGCGATGATAGACTTCGAGTGATATGCCCCCGAAGAGTCCAGGTGATAACGACGACAAACCGATGAGCGCGCTCGAACGCTATCTTGCTAAACAGAAAGCGGAGAAAGCGCGTGCGACTCCGGCGGCTGCTCCCGCAAAGGATAAGTCGCGATTATTTGCTCGCGCCGAAGCCCAGGCCCAGGCTTACGCGGATTCTAAATCGAAATCGAGTCAGAAAGAGCCACCGGCTGAACCTGCGCGTACAAAACCAAAATACGCACCTGGCGAAAGACCAACCTTAACAGGTATCGAACGCCCTGAGCCTCTTCAGCCGCCAACACTTTCGCGCTGGGAATCTGTCGCCGAAAGTCGCTTGAGCGAAACCGAGCAGCGCGCTCGCGAGGCGGGTGCTCCCGCCGTGCCGCCCTCTCGCCCGGATGATCCGGCCGTGCAGATTCGCTACGAACCCATCGCTCACACCGCTGCCCCGGTCGATGAGTGGCGACCGATCACCGACACGTTGCCTTCGGAAGACGGTATTCCGAATGCTGACTTTGGGATTCGCGCGATTGCGACGATCATCGACTGGGTCATCATCGGTGTCTTGGAAACGGTTGCGCAAAAAATCCTTTTCTCGCTTCTCGGAATTTCGATTCCTCGGCAATCGCTCGAAGGTTTTCAGTGGCTTTTCTATCTTGCGGTCGTTTACGGCTATTACGGATATTTCTATTCGGTCAAAGGTGCTTCACCCGGAAAACTCCTGCTTGGCCTCGAGGTCACCGGTCTCGACGGGCAGACACGTATCACGCCTTTACGTGCGTTTCTCCGTGAAGCCATCGGCAAGTTTATATCGGCGGTTCCGTTTTTCATGGGTTATGTCATCGTGATGATCCGCCTCGATCACAAGGCGCTTCACGATCTGCTGTTCGATACCCGCGTGATTCGAAAGAAAGTCTTGCGATGAAACCCGCTGGTTACGGTGCGCGCATCACGGCGGCGCTTCTTGATCTCATTATTGTCGGCATCGGCACGACAGTGCTGGCTTGGCCGTTTCTAAAGCTCATGCATTACGATGAACGCCTAAAAGATGTCGTTCAGGTCAGCCAATCGATCGAATCGGATCCCTACAATCCGGCGATCGACCCGTCGATCGTAAAAAATCTTTTGGTGTTCTCGATTGCGCTTCTCGCGCTCACACTCGTGCTTCTCCTCGCAATGCATTGTTACTACGTGTTGCTCGAAGCATCGGCCTCAGGCCAGACCCTCGGGAAAAAGCTTCTTGGTCTTCGCGTCATCGACGTCGAGACAGGAGGTCGCATCACGCGCACGCAAGCGGTCTACCGCGAAGCACTGCGGTGGTATGTCGATGGCTTGTTCATACTCCCGGCTTTCATCGCGATGTTCGCGACTGCACGACGACAGCGCGTCGGTGACCTCGCCGCCAAGACGATGGTCATCGAAGTCTCGCCGACTTGACGAAGGCGAATTCGTACAAATCTTATTCGAAAGAGGTCTCTCATGCTCTCATCGTCTCTTGTCCGAAAAGTCCTCGACGCAGCTCTCGGAGGCGGCGCCGACTTCGCCGAGATTTTCGCCGAAGAGTCTTATTCAAGCGAGCTCTCGATGGTCGATTCTAAGCCTTCGAC
>CAJYIL010000670.1 GCA_913774795.1 Pseudobdellovibrionaceae bacterium | reverse complement strand
ACAAGCTCCAGTAATCGAACTTACGTCCCATCGTCCTCGGGAAACGACTGGGCGTCATCGCCCGTAACACCGTTGGCTGCAGACGTACGCTCGTCTGTGCTTTCCTCACCCGACAGCTGTGATTCCTCGTTCAATTGAAGAAGAACCCGCTCAGCGAGAACCCGGTTCATGCCCGGCACCTTCGAGAGATCCTCGATCGAGGCTGACTTGATTTCATCGAGGCTCGCGAACTTCGTCAGCAGCGCGCGCTTGCGCTTCTCGCCTAAGCCCACCACGAAATCGAGCTCGCTCTCGAGCGACGTCGCTTCGCGAAGCTTGCGGTGATACGTGATCGCGAATCGGTGAGCTTCGTCGCGAATGCCGACGAGGATCTGGAACGCTTCGCTCCCCGGCTTGAACGTCACCGGATTCGATCGGCCCGGAAGATAGAAGCGCTCTTCGGTGGCGCTAATTTCTTGATCGGAGAACGATCCTTTTGAACGCGCTTTGGCTAAGCCCACGACCGGAAGATCCATACGGTCCATCATCTTCAAAACTTCAAGAGCGATTCCGAGCTGACCTTTACCGCCGTCGATCACGATCAGCTGCGGATCATCCCATTCCGTATGACCCAAACGCCGCGTGAGAACTTCGCGCATCGATTCAAAGTCGTTGTTCTCGCCTTGGACGGTTCTGATCTTGTAACGACGATACTGATCTTTGTTCGGAGCGCCATCTTCGAAGACCACTTGCGACGCAACGGTCTCGGCTCCCTGAAAGTTCGAAATATCGAAGCACTCGATCCGGAGAGGAAGTGTCGGAAGCCCAAGCTTCTCTTGAATCTCTTGAAGCCCCGCTTTTTTCGCCTCGGACTTATTCACGTAGTCGGCATAGTGCGAGAGCGCATTCGAGTGCGCCATATCGAGGAGCTTTGCGCCGGCTTGATCGGTCGGGAAACGCACGCGCACTTTCGAGTTGCCGCCTCGTTCAACCAAGACCGCTTCGAGAAGTTTCGTGAGATCGGTGCCGAGATCGACCGGAAGAAGAAGTTCATCCGGAATAAATTCATCTTCGTAATATTGGTTAATAAACGACGTGAGCCATTCACGAACGTCTTCTTCAGGCGCGTTCGGATCGAGAAGCGAAATGAAATGCGGACGATTCCCGATCACGCGGCCCGAGCGAATGTGAATCGTCTCGATGAGTGTTCCCGCATCTGTTCCGTGAAAACCAATGACGTCTTGATCGATTTCGCTTGTATCGTTCACGACCGCTTGGCGCTCGAGAACCTTCTTGAGCGATTCGATCGAGTCGCGCGTTTTCGCCGCCGCTTCGAAGCGCTCTTCAGAAGCCGCGTTCTTCATCTTCTGCGTCAGCTCACGAACGACTGACTTGTTGCGACCTCGAAGAAACTGAACGGCCGACGCGATGTCGGCGCGATACGCCTCTTCCGTGATGTAGTCGGTGCAAGGAGCCGTGCAACGTCCGATCTGATGAGTCATGCACGGGCGCTTTCGCGATGCGAAGAACGCATCTTTGCAGTCGCGAATCTGGAACGTCGAGTTTAGGAACCGAATGGTTCCCCAGACCGCAGCCCCGCTGGTATACGGCCCGAAATAGAGAGAGCCATCTTTCTTCACTTTGCGCGCGAGATAGAGGCGAGGGAAACGGTCGGTCATCGAGACACGGATGTACGGGTACGACTTATCGTCTTTCAGACGAATGTTGTAACGAGGACGATGCTTCTTGATCAGCGACGCTTCGACCAAGAACGCTTCGACTTCGGTACCGGTGAGGATGTAGTCGACCTTGTGAATGTTCTTTACGAGCAGGCGCGTCTTCGGAGAGTGATCTTTCGAATCGGTGAAGTACGATCTCACCCGGTTGCGAAGGTTCTTCGCCTTACCGACGTAGATGATCTTCTCGACCGAGTTCTTCATCAAGTAAACACCCGGAGTGATCGGGAAATCCTTGATCTTCTCTTTTACGATTTCAAACTGCGAATAGACTCCGAGCGGCGCCTCATCGCCGGTCCCGCTCGAAATCTGTTCATCGCCGTTTTTCTTCTTCGCCATGCGCGTGTTGTCCAATCAAGTTGCTTCAAGCTTCGAACTTAGGCCGACTGCAGTTTACTTCTTCGCACTCTTCGGTTTCGGCGGCGTTTTTGGTGGACCCTTCGCGACGACCGGTGATCCCTCACCGTGTTCGACGACCACTTCCGCCGCGTCTTGGCCCGCCATCACTTTCGATGAGTCGC
>CAJYIL010000669.1 GCA_913774795.1 Pseudobdellovibrionaceae bacterium | reverse complement strand
CGTCCCGCAAAGCCCGAAGCGACAAACCGCGCAAATCCAGAAAGAAAATCGAGGATGCGTTCCCCGAGGACGCGCCCCAAGAGTTTTTGAACCGCGATCTCGAATGGCTAGAATTCAACGCGCGCGTTCTGCACGAGGCCGCTGATCCACGCACGCCACTTCTCGAACGCGTGCGCTTCTTAGGAATTTTCACGTCGAACCTCGACGAGTTTTTTATGAAGCGCTTGGGCGGGATCAAACGACAAGTTGAGCTGGGACTTCAACGAAAATCGGGCGGGCTTGCGCCGCTTCAGCAGTTGGCGGCGATTCGTTCAAGAGCCATGCAGTTGCTCGCTCAGCAGGCCGATGTCTGGCAGAACGTGATTCAGATCGAGCTTGCGCAAGCGGGTATTCACATCCTCCCGTACAAATCGCTGACCGAAGCCGAGAAGAAGTTCGCGTCGCAGTATTTTAGAACAAACGTTTTTCCAATTTTGACGCCGCTCGCGATCGATCCGGGTCTTCCGTTTCCGTTCATCTCGAATCTTTCGACTTCTCTTGCGGTCGCGCTTCAGTATCCGGATCGCGACGAAAAACTTTTTGCCCGCATCAAAGTTCCGATCATCTTCCCGCAATTCATTCAAGTGCGCGGGGAGTAGACGCCGACGAAACAACTGCGTTTCGTTTCGTTGATCGACTTGATTACCGAGAATTTGAAAGATCTTTTCCCGGATATGAATGTTGTCGGCGTCATGCCATTTCGCGTGACGAGAAACGCGGAGATCGAGCACGAAGACGAAGACGACACCGAAGATTTGCTGGAGATGATCGCTGAAGAACTGAAGCAACGGCGTTTCGCCGAAGTCGTTCGTCTCGAGCACGGGCCTCACCCAGACCCCTGGATGCTGCGGTTTTTGATGGATGAGCTAGAGCTCACCGACGCCGACGTTCTGGAGCTCCCGGGTCTTCTCAATTACGGGGAGCTCAAGCCGATCGTTGATCTGCCGCTTCCGTCTCTGAAGTACGAGCCTTGGGCGCCGACGGTCTCTCCGCGCTTGATCGATGATGCAGAAAATATCTTCTCGGTCATTCGCGAGGGCGATCTGCTGGTTCATCACCCGTATGAAAGCTTCGTGACGTCAGTCGAACGCTTTATCAAAAGCGCCGTCGACGACCCGAAAGTTCTCGCGATTAAAATGACATTGTACCGAACGGGGGATGAATCTCCGTTTATCCCCCTTTTGGTTCGCGCCGCTGAGCGCGGCAAGCAGGTCGTCGTCTTGATCGAACTCAAAGCGCGTTTCGATGAAGAACGAAACATTCATTGGGCGCAAGAGCTCGAGAATGCGGGCGTCCACGTCGTCTACGGTGTCATCGGCCTTAAGACG
>CAJYIL010000668.1 GCA_913774795.1 Pseudobdellovibrionaceae bacterium | reverse complement strand
CGCGCGAATGAAACCGTTATGGTCTTCGACAATGCGACGAACGATTGCGAGGCCAAGACCTGTTCCATTTTCTTTTGTACTGAAATACGGCTCGAACACACGGTCACGATCGGCATCGGGAATGCCGACTCCGTTATCGAGAACCGAGACGCGAACGAGCTTGAGCAAGCTATCAGATTGGGTGCGGATGGCCCCCCGAGCTTCTTTCTCGTCTTGCACGGCGGCGACTGCGTTATCGAGCAAGTTCATCAAAACTCGCTTGATTTGAACTGGATCGAATTTGAAATCAGGTAGCTGCTCGTCTTGGTCGAATTTAATCGTGAGATCGCGGTGCGCGATTTGGTAGAGCTGCGTCACTTCGCCGATCACGGAGTTTAAGTTCATGAGCACCGGACGCGACTGAGGAAGACGTGCGAAATTCGAGAACTCGTTGACGAGTTTTTTGAGATCGTCGGTTTGGCCGATGATCATGTTGATGCACGACGAGAACACCGGATCGTTGATCTGCGCGCCAAATTTTTTCTCAAGCCGTTGCGCCGAGAGTTTGATCGGCGTGAGCGGATTTTTAATTTCGTGAGCGATTCGGCGGGCCACTTCGGTCCAGGCCGCCGCGCGCTGAGCGTTCATCATCGTCGTCAGGTCATCGAAGACGAGGATCTGGCCGACCTTGTGGCCGCGCTCATCATTCAAGACCGAAAGATTGAGTTGCAGCGGTACCTGTCGCCCGTCGACGTCGATGCGCACTTCTTTTTGAAGTGTGAGTGCCGATGTTTGCCTCATCGTCTGGAGAAGTTCGACGAACATCTTGTGGTAGCTCGAATCGACGACGTCTTTGATGTTGCGCCCAATGAAGTGAGTCGGGTCAACGTTCAGGAGCTGGCCCGCGTGACGGTTGAAGGTCGTGATCGTGCCATTTTGATCGACAGAAATCACGCCGGTCGAAACGCTCGCCAGAACGACTTGGATGTAACGGCTGCGCTCGTCGAGTCTCTCGAGAGAATCGGTCAGGTTCTTGTTGGCCTCAAGGACCTCTTTCTTTGAACGATCGAGGTTTGAAGTCATCTGGTTGAAATTACCGATGAGCTGCGTGATCTCGGCGGAGCCGCTCGTCAATCGAACCGGCCGGTAGTCGCCCTGAGAGACTCGTCTGGTCGCAAGTCCCAGAGTCTCAAGCGGAATCGAGAGTTCTCGTGCGAGATAGAAGCCGAACCAAGTCGCGCACATCAGAATCATGAGTGTCATGAGCACGAGGATGATGAGATAGATCGACTTCAAAGGATATTGAAGCGGATTGAGATTACGGAACTCTTCGTGAGCGGCCGAAATGTCGTCCATCTTGCTCACAAGAGAAATTGGGATGAACGCGCTCACCACAAGCGCGCCCTTCTCCCCGGCCCTGTTGACCGGAACGATCACGCGAATCAGGTTGCCTTCGCCGAAGCCGTGAATCATCGAGGCTTCGGCGCGTTGGGTGATTCCTTTTTTGAGGAACTCGATGCTGACCGGAGGAATCTCGGGAACGCTCTCATCTTTTGAGAGGCTCACAATTCGTTTACCGAAAAGGCCCGGGTAATACTCGATCGCATCGAGCATGAAACGGTCTCGAGAGTTATTGAGGATTTGCGGGATCTCCGAAGGGCCCGACGCCTGCTCGACCGAGCGAGCGATTTGGTTGGCGAAGTTATAGTTCTTTTTTCGCGCGGAGAAAATGTACTCCTGATTCACTTCGAGCGAGCTTTTTAAGACACTCGCCATCCGCAAGCTGAACCATTTATCAAAACTCGAGTTGATGTAGAAAACCGAGACGATGAACATCAGCGTCGTCGGAATGAACGCGAATAACGAGAACGCGGCGACGAGCTTTGCTTTTAGGCTCGACCCAATGACCTTTCCTTGTTTCTCGACGAAGACCTTCACGACATTTCGGAAGATCAGGAAGAACAACAGGAGCAAGATGATGATGTTGAAGTTGACGAGACCGAAGAAGAAGATCGAGTGCTCGAACGGGAGCTGCTGAGAAATTCCGAGGAGCTTGAATTGAACCCACGTCAGCGTGAAGAACAAAAACGTGAGAAGCAAAACCGCGACGACTTCGCGCTTTCGCTTCTTTGTTTCCTGGACTTCTCCAAACTGACGCTCGTTCGACTCAGCCATCAGTTGGCGTTCAAAGTCGCGATCAAGCGAGTGGTGTGAATCATCTCGACGACGACTTGGGCCGCTTCGATGCCTTTGTGACCATGCTTACCGCCGGTGCGATCGAAAGCTTGCTCCTCATTTTCGGTGGTCAAAATTCCAAAGCCGACGGGCTTTCCCGTGCGAAGTTGCAACTCCGTGCAACCGCGCTCAACACTCGAACACACGTAATCATAGTGCGTGGTCTCGCCGCGAATCACGCATCCGAGAGCGACGACACCGTCGAATCCGGCCTCGAGAAGCGCTCTAGCGCCGAGCGGAACTTCAAAAGCACCCGGAACCCGAATCGCTTTGATGTCTTGGCAACCGAGGCGCTTTAGTTCCTCGATCGCACCTTCATGCAGTTTATCGGTGATCTGGGCGTTCCAGCGAGCGCTGACGACGCCGATCTTAAGGCCACCGGCTTTGAGTTGATTCGTTTTTACGGGAGCGTTTGTCGACATTGCGGATCAATCCTTTGAGAAGACGTGGCCCATCTTCTCTTTCTTCGTGTTGAGGTACTGCACGTTGTTTTTGTTCGCCTCGATGACGAGAGGAACTCGCTCGACGATCTCGAGGCCGTAGCCCGAGATGCCCGCTCGCTTCGACGGGTTGTTCGACATCAGACGAATCTTCGTCACGCCGATTTCGCGAAGGATTTGTGCGCCGATTCCGTAATCGCGCGCGTCTTTCGGGAACCCCAAGTGGAGATTGGCTTCGACGGTGTCCATGCCCTGATCTTGAAGTGCGTAGGCGCGAATCTTGTTCGCAAGCCCGATTCCGCGGCCCTCTTGGCGAAGGTATAGGATCACGCCCTTCCCTTCTTCTTTGATCATCTCCATGGCTTTGTGGAGCTGGGGGCCGCAGTCGCAACGCTGGCTTCCGAAGACATCACCGGTCATGCACTCGCTGTGCACGCGGACAAGAACTTCATCGCCCGGCTTGATATCGCCCATTTGAACGACCAAGTGTTCGGCGTTATCGAGTTCGTTTCGGAACGCGCGAACGATGAAGTCTTGGCCGAACGTATTCGGGAGCGCGGCTTTGGCGACTTCGCTCACGAGAGTTTCGGTTTGGATGCGGTAACGGATGAGATCGGTAATTGTCCCCATCTTAATGCCGTGTTTTGCACAGAACTTTTTGAGATCGGGAACGCGTGCCATCGTGCCGTCGTCGTTCATGACTTCGCAAATCACGGCCGCTGGATTGAGACCCGCAAGGCGTGCGAGATCGACCGAAGCCTCCGTGTGCCCTGCGCGCTTTAAGACGCCGCCCTCTTTTGCGCGGATCGGAAAGATGTGACCAGGAACGATGACATCAGACGGCTTCGCGTTTGGATCAGCGGCGACTTTGATGGTGTGGGCGCGGTCGGCGGCAGAAATTCCGGTCGTGACGCCGAACGAGGCTTCGATGCTGACCGTGAAAGCGGTTTTGTTCGGAGCATAGTTTTGCTCGTCTTTGACCATCAGCGGAAGTTTGAGTCTTTCGATTTGCTCGCCTGTCATGCAGAGGCAAACGAGACCGCGCGCTTCGCGGACCATGAAGTTGATCGCTTCAGTCGTGACCGCGCTAGCCGCGATGATCAGATCGCCTTCGTTTTCGCGATCTTCGTCGTCGACGAGAAGAACCATCTTGCCTTGCCGGACATCTTCGATGATTTCGGTGATCGAGTTCATACGTTCTTTTCTAGGCGCTCTTACGGAGAGAGCCGCTTAAGGTTTCTGTTGAAGCTGAGGCGCGTTTTCGAAGAACGAGATCATCCCGCGCGCCATCATGTCGACTTCGAGATTCACGGAATCGCCGGCTTTCAAGCCGCCGAGGTTTGTGCGCTTCGTCGTCTCAGGAATCAGGCACATACTCACGACGCCCTGATCGGAGACATTGTTGATCGTGAGGCTCACACCATTCACGGCCCAGCTCCCTTTTTTCCAAACATAGCGCAAGAGTTGAGGCGGCGCTTGGACGTCGAGAAAAACCGAACCACCGTCTTCTTCCGCCCGTGTCACTTGCCCGACTCCGTCGACGTGACCGCTGACCATGTGACCGTGAATGCGATCGCCCATGCGAAGGCTGCGCTCAAGATTCACTCTCGATTTTGCGAGTTGGTCGGCGGACCAGCCGGTGACCTGAAGAGTCTCGGCGCCGAGCGCGAACTGAATCGTGCGGTCGTCAAATTTCTCGACCGTTAAACAAACGCCGTTTGTCGCGATCGAGTCCCCGTTTTTGATGTCGGTAAAGTCACGGGGACGTTCGACTTCGATCTGAACGAGATTGCCATTTGAGCGCGCGGATTTGACCGGGCTGAGAGCTTCGACGATTCCTGAGAACATGGCGAAATTCCTACTCCTGACACGGGTTTAGGTCAAGGTAACGGGCCTTCGCCTTAGGGCTCTTCAGCGACCGTTGGATGTCCGATTCGCTCCAGGAAGCCTATCTCGGTTTTAAAGGCTCTAGAGAGTGAGAGTCGGTGGCCGATCTTACGAATTTGTATGAACGGAGTCGGCGCGTGGGGTGATAGTTTTCACGCTAGCCTCCGCGAGCTCACCCGCAGCGAGTTGCGCTCGCTGCGGTGTAGCTACAAAAAGGAAGGTGGTACCTAGGCCTGGGGGGCGACGGTTTCGAACTCGATGTGGTTCGAGTCGGAGCCGACCTTCACGAGATCGCCGGCTTTCACCTTGCCGCCGATGATATCGCGAGCCAGAGGGTTCAAGACCTCGCTTTGGATCACGCGCTTCAGAGGGCGCGCACCGAAGATCGGGTCGAAACCTTTGGTTGCGAGATAATCGAGGGCGTCATCCGAGAACTCGAGCGCGATGCGCTTGTCCTGTAGACGACGTTCGACTTGCTGCAACTGAATACGCACGATGCCTTCTAGCAGATCTTGGCCGAGACGATTGAAGATCACGGTCTCGTCGATGCGGTTCAAGAACTCAGGGCGGAAGTGCTTTCTCAACGCATCTTGGATCGCCGCTTCTCTCTCGTTTGGCGAAAGATCTGGATCCATGATCGCCTGCGAACCCAAGTTTGACGTCATGATCACGACCGTGTTCTTGAAATCGACCACGCGTCCCTGACCGTCGGTCAAGCGACCGTCGTCGAGAACTTGCAGCAAGATGTTAAAGACATCTGGGTGCGCTTTCTCGATTTCATCGAACAACACAACCGAATACGGCTTGCGACGAACTTGTTCCGTCAACTGCCCGCCTTCATCGTAACCGACGTAGCCCGGAGGCGCGCCGATCAACCGAGCGACCGCGTGTTTCTCCATGTACTCCGACATATCGATGCGGATGACCGAGTGTTCGCTATCGAACATGAACTCGGCTAGAGCTTTCACCGTTTCGGTTTTGCCGACGCCGGTCGGGCCCAAGAAGATGAACGAGCCAATCGGCTTGTTGGGGTCAGAGATTTCGGCTCTCGCACGGCGGATCGCATCGGCGACGACATTGAGCGCGTGATCTTGACCGACGACGCGTTTCTTCATCTCGTTTTCCATGTTGAGCAAACGGTCTTGATCGCTCTGAAGCATGCGGTTGACCGGAATGCCGGTCCACTTCGCGACCACTTCGGCGATTTCTTCAGGCCCGACTTCTTCACGGAGCATCGAGCCGTCACCTTTGGCGTCGGCTTGATCATTCAAGGCTTTCAATCTCGCCTCGGCGGCCGGGAGTTTGCCGTATTTCACTTCGGCGGCCTTTTCGAGATTGCCCTCGCGCTCGGCGCGCTCGACTTCGAAACGAAGTTGCTCGACTTGCTCTTTGAGAGTTTTCAGCTCATTGATGCCGCCCTTTTCGAGTTCCCATTTTTTACGAAGCTCTAGGACTTGCTTCTCGAGTGTCTCGAGTTCTTCTTCAATGAGCTCAAGGCGTTCGTAAGACGCTTCGTCTTTTTCACGGCGAAGCGCCTCGCGTTCGACTTGGAGTTGCATGCGTTCGCGCTCAAGAACGTCGATCTCGGCCGGAACACTGCCGATTTCGATCGCGAGTTTCGATGCCGCTTCGTCCATGAGGTCGATCGCCTTATCTGGCAAAAAGCGTGACGTGATGTAGCGCGAAGAGAGTTTCACGGCCGCAACGATCGCGCTGTCGCGAATGCGAACGCCATGGTGGACCTCGTATTTTTCTTTGAGACCGCGCAAGATTGTAATTGCGTCGTCTTGAGTCGGCTCGTCGACTTTGACTTGCTGGAAGCGACGCTCAAGTGCGGGATCTTTTTCGATATACTTTTGGTACTCATCGAGTGTCGTCGCGCCGATACAGCGGAGCTCACCACGCGCGAGCGCGGGCTTCAAGAGCTGGCCTGCGTCCATGGCGCCTTCAGATTTACCGGCGCCGACTAACGTATGCATCTCGTCGATGAACAAAACGATTTGGCCGTTTGAATCGGTGACTTCTTTGATCACGGCTTTCAAACGATCTTCGAATTCACCGCGGTACTTCGCGCCAGCAATCAGCGAACCCATGTCGAGAGCAACGACACGTTTGTCGCGCAAAGTTTCGGGAACGTCGCCTTTGACGATGCGGCCCGCGAGACCTTCGGCGATCGCGGTTTTACCCACGCCGGGCTCACCGATCAGCACCGGGTTGTTTTTCGTGCGGCGAGACAGGACTTGGATCACGCGGCGAATCTCTTCGTCACGACCGATGACCGGATCGAGTTTGCCATCTTTTGCCGCTTGCGTGAGATCACGCGCGTATTTCTTGAGAGCTTCGTATTTTGCTTCTGGGTTATCGTCTGTCACTTTGTTGTTACCTCGGGTCTTCGAGAGAGCGTCTTCGACTTTTGATTTCGTGACCGCGTTCTTCTCGAGAAGTTTAGAGAAATCTGGCACCGTGTTTGGGAGCGCGCCCAGAACGAAGTGCTCGGTGGAGATGTACTCGTCTCCGTGTTTGCTGGCCTCTTTGTTCGCGGCCTCGAAAATTTTCACGAGGCGCGGAGACGCGATGACTCTGCGAGAATCACCGGAAACCTGAGGCATCTTGGCCAGCGCATTTTCGAGGTCTCGCGTAAGGCCTTTGAGATCGGCGCCCGCGGTTGTGAGCAAGCTGGGCACGATGCCATCGTCTTGTTTCACGAGCTGATAGAACAAGTGCTCAGGTTCGACGGCCGAATGACCGCGATCTTCAGCCTGCTTCGCGGCGGCCTGCATCGCCTCTTGCGACTTGACCGTCATTTTTTCGATATCGTTTGCCATTTGAGAGAGACTCCTGTCAGAGGGGCCTTTTCAAAGACCTCTCATCTGTCTAGGATGAGGTCGGTTTGGCGATTGTCAATGCGACCCCGCGCTCTTGGCCCACGCTTTTGGATTAAAATGCATAGCTCCTTAAACTCACTGGATTTGACTTGGACATGGATGCCCGCGACTGCGGCGCTCTTTGCATTGGTCGTCGCGTTTTTGATTCGCCGGGCGCGGCTTCGTGTCTCGCCTCGACTCGAGGCCTCTGCTCCTCCACAGACCGTCGCCGAACTTATTCCAGATTCACGTTACGTCAAAGTCTCTGGGGCCAACCTCCACTATGTCCAAGCGGGCGAAGGTGACGACATCGTTCTCCTCCACGGAATTGGGGCTTCGGTTTACATCTGGCGCTTCGTCTTTCCCATCCTTCAGACCCGTCACCGCGTCACCGCTTTTGACTTTGCGGGATTCGGAAAGAGCTCGAAAGAACCCAAGCACGGCTACGGGCTCGATGCCCAAGCCGACTCGATTGCGAAAGCACTGACGGCGCTCGGGATCGACAAAGCCACTCTCGTCGGAAGCTCGATGGGAGGCGCAATCGCTTTATGGATGGCGACCCGGTGGCCTGAGCGGTTTCACCATGTCATCGGCTTAGGACCGCACACCGACTCGAGTCGCGTGCCCGGACTTTCGCAGCACTTTGCGGCCGCAGCTCCGCTCTTCCGTCACACGGTCAACAAACGATCCATCAAGTTGATCCTCGGCTTCATTCTGACGAACAAAAATTTGATTACGGACGAAGTCGTCGAGAGATACCTCGAACCGTTTCGTGATCGCGGGGAATCGTTGCGCGCGTTCGTCGCCGCGACGGCCGTTCTCTCTGATCGTCGCCTCCCGCGTGGGTTAGCGGATCTCAAAGCACGCGCGTTGATCATCTGGGGTGAGAGCGACACGCTTGTTTCGCGAGCGAGCATGAAGAAGTTGCGCAAGATTCTCCCTCAAGCGACCTACCTCGATCATCCTTCGGGCGGGCACCACATCATGGAAGACGAACCCGTCTACGTGGCCAAGCGAATCGAGATGTTCCTCGCTGGCCAAGATGTCAGCGATTCTCCTCGATGAGAGTCGAGTTTTCCTCTTTGTAAGTCCTGGTTCCCAACGGAAGTCGGGCCCGACTAAGAACTAATTTTCCCAGTCGATGGACCAGAGATGCGTCTTCGAACGCGCAGTGCCGTCAAGAATCCGACACCGCTGTCGATGAGTTTAGTGTGAACAGTTTCGTGCTTCGTGTGAGCCAGTAGGCCGACGAAGGCAAACATGGAAGACACGTACCAAAGGAGGCGCTTCAAGGAAGAGAAAGTTTTTGTACACGGACAAGATTGTAATTCAACAGTCGTACAAATAATCAGGCTCGGATGCCGCATCCCTCGCGCAGACAGAAAAAGTAGGGATGAAGAATCGAAAGATTCAAACACAAGGAGGATTTCAAAATGACGCTTAAAAAATTTTAGTTATTAACAAAAGGATTTAGACAATGGGTTTTCGTATTAGCACAAACATCGCTTCTGTAAACGCACAACGTAACCTCGGCGAATCGCAAATGAGAATCGGTGACTCGATGGCGAAACTCGCTTCGGGCTCACGTATCAACAAAGCAGCCGACGACGCTGCAGGTCTCGCAATCTCGGAAAACATGAAGGCGTCGATCCGCTCGACTCGCCAAGCTTCGCGCAACGCGAACGACGGTATCTCCCTCGTTCAAACAGCAGAAGGTGGCTTGAACGAAATCGGTAACATCGTTGTTCGTCTCCGTGAATTGGGTATCCAGGCTGCATCTGACACTGTTGGTGAAAACGAACGCGGTTTCATCAATAAGGAAGTCACGCAGCTCAAGGACGAGATGCAACGTATCGCTTCTGTAACAACTTGGGGCAAAACGAAGCTCCTTGATGGATCGACTCCGCAGTACGACTTCCAAGTCGGCACGAACAACAACGAATTCGAAGACCGTATCTCGTTCAAAGCATCTGAGAACACGGCTACTCTCGACTCGTTGGGACTCGCGGGTCTCGATTACACTTCGAAAGAAGGCGCGCAGACAGCTCTCGAGCAACTCGATAAAGCTCAAGACCACGTCAACGGTATGCGTTCGAACCTCGGTGCTCTTCAGAACCGTCTGACTTCGACAGTGTCGAACTTGGGCGTTGCGGAAGAGAACTTGTCGGCAGCGAACTCACGTATCCGCGATACAGACGTTGCTCAAGCAACAGCTGAGATGACTCGCAACAACATCTTGTTGTCGGCGGCGACTTCGACGCTCGCGCAAGCGAACGCGAAAGACCAGATGGCTCTTAAGCTCATCGGTTGATAGATAGAAATTAAGATACTTTTGGGGACCCCGGCTCATTCGTGAGCTGGGGTTCTTTCGTTTGGGGCTGGGTGAACGTTGGACGATGGCGATCACGATCGCGTTTGACGTTCACGTTTGGACGATGACGTTGACGTTCACGTTCTTTGGTTTAGGGGCTTTGCGACGTTGGACCAGATTTGAGTGTGACGATCATCTGACAGTCGCCCGCCCCTCGAAATCGTCGGGACTTTTGACAGAGTTTGGATCTTTCCTGGCCCCTCGGCTGCGCTGCGCTTGCTTCGCGAGGATCTTCAGGAAGATGTTCATTCGTTCGACAGGACTAGCCCACGACGACCCTACAGTCTCGTCGAGTCGG
>CAJYIL010000667.1 GCA_913774795.1 Pseudobdellovibrionaceae bacterium | reverse complement strand
TGCCTGCGGACAGGCGTGCTGAGCGAAGCTGCCAAAATAACAAACACACCCGCGATTTGTCCAAGAAACGCCTGTATTTATCGCTTTGCAGCAAGCTGGTCAAGGCTGCTGGCCTTATGTTTCGTCTTTCCCTAGGCGATTGCGCTGAAGCGCCTGCACTTGCTCTAGCATTTCGGCCGTCGGGCGCTCCCGAAGCTGACTTACAAGGCTTTTGCCCTGAGCCTTCATAAAACGGCGCCTAATGGCGTTTAAATAGTCGGCCATCAGCTTCTTGACCCCGTTTTCATCGGTCAGATTCGCCGTCAAAGGCAGGCTGCTCGCCAAAAGCGCAGGCTGGTCGACCTCGCTCGCCAAATTCGGAGCGATCTTCGAGAAACCTGCCGGATCAGCCTGGTACTGCTCGATCGCCTTCCGGAGCACCGTCTGCACACCCGCATGACTCATCATCTTCAGGATGTCCTCCGCCCCCGCATCGATCAGATCGCGCGTCAGTCCCTCGTTGTAGAGAAGCAAACTCATGACGAAAGATTCGTCCTTCGGCGCCCCCTTCAAAGAGACGAGCTGGATCGGCTCGACGGTTAGTGAAGAGTCAGACATATCTTCTGGGTGCGAGTCGCCCTCATCGTCGGCCGGCGCAAACCCACCGTCGGGTGGTGAGAAATCAAAATCGGGTGGAGTTTCATTTTGCGACCGTGGGCTTGTACCTGGGGCCGGCGGGCGCATCGAGCCACCTGCATTCGGCGTCCCGCCCCCCGGACGAGAACCTTGCAGCGGACGCGGACCTAGCCCGCCGTTCGGACCCGTCGCGAAGTTCGGACGCGCACCGGAATGCGAGCCCGCGCCAGCACTGGAACCACCCGAGCCGGCCGGACGAGAAAGTCCGTTACCCGGCCCAACGGATCCCGCCGGGCGCGACGGACCTGCCGCCGAAGCCGCTCCCGGACGCGAAGCGCCCGGAGCAACTCGTGGCGCGAGAGCTTGCACCGCTTGTGCGACCGCGCGACGAACCCAGCCGATGTCGACGTCGAGTTGACGCGAAAGCTCGAGGTAGTACAGCTCCATCAGCGACTTGTTCGCCATCGGACCTAAGGCGACCGCAGCTTCGCCGATGACCTGCACTTTTTCAGAATCACTCCCGTGGTAATTCGCGAGCCAACGCTTCGTCAGCATCACGTAAAATAACTCAGGCGCACGATCGAGTTCGGTTCGCATCGCGTACGCTCCGCGCTCTTTCACAAACTCGTCGGGATCTAATTTATCGGGAAGGAAAAGGCCTTTCACAAGCAAACCGGCCGCGAGCAAAATCGGAAGAGATTTCTCCGCGGCATTCATGCCCGCTTCATCTCCGTCCAAAAGCATTTTCACATTCGTCGTGTAACGCTTGATCAGCTTTGCGTGTTCCGGCGTCAGCGCTGTTCCGAGGATTGCGACGACGTTTTTGAATCCGGCCGCATAGAGGCCGATCGCATCCATGTAACCTTCGACGATGATCACTTCGTCTTGAGCGCGAATGAATTTGCCGGTCTCGTGTAAACCCCAGAGCACTTTCGATTTGTGAAACACCGGCGAGTCGGCCGAGTTTACGTACTTCGGAAGAGAGTCATCGAGAACGCGACCACCGAATCCGAGAGTATCGCCATTCGGCGCAAAGATCGGAAACATCAAACGGTCTCGGAACAAGTCGAAGTAGCGATCGACACCCGTCAAAGCGCCTTGAGATTTCTTTGGTTTAATCAGCTGCAATTTCTCGAGCGCATCGAGAGGGACGCCTTTCGATGCGAGGTGACGACCGAGTCCCTGCCATTCGTCAGTGGCGTAACCCAACCGAAACTTCTCGACGATCTCGTCATTGAGTCCACGACGAGCCATGTACTGACGAACCGGAGACTCAGGCGGCTGCGCTTTCAAGTTGTGATGAAAGTAAACGGCCGCTGACCGATTGATTTTGAGCAGGAGATCTTTTTGATCCGCCGAAACACCGCCGACGGGTCGTGATCCGGCCGCTGGCTCTGGCAGAGGAATGTTCGCGCGCCGAGCGAGAAACTCGACGGCTTCAGGAAAATTCATTCCGTTAAAAAGTTCGAGAAAGGTGAAAAGGTTGCCGCCCTTTTTACAGCCGTAGCAGTAAAAAAGCTGTTGGTCCTCGGTCACGCTAAATGAAGGAGATTTATCTGAGTGATCGGGGAACGGACACCGGCCCATGAGACGGTGACCTGTCCCTTTGAGCTCGGTATATTGTCCGATGATTTCACCGATGTCGTTCGCGTCGCGAACTTTCTCGATGAAGTCTTGGGAAAACCTCAACGGTGACCCCTTTAGTTAAGCTTCGACTTGATGATCTCGCTCATGAGTTTGTTGTCGGCTTGCCCGCCGGCTTTTGCTTGAGCCTCTTTCATAACCTGGCCCATTTGCTTCACCGAGGTCGCGCCGGTTGCCGCGATGACATCCGCGACGATCTTTTCGATTTGCTCGCGCGAAAGTTGCGCGGGCATGTAAGCCTCGAGGATTTTCATCTCGGCCGTTTCATTATCGACGAGATCTTGGCGACCCGCTTGCTGGAATTGCTCGATCGACTCTTTACGCTGCTTCACGAGCTTCTTGATGACGCCGATGTATTCGTCTTCGGGCATCGCGTTTGGGCGGAGTTCGATTTCGCGGTTTTTAAACGCGGCTTGAACCATGCGAAGTGCGCTCAAACGAGCGGCGTCTTTCGCTTTCATTGCTTCGGTGATGTCTTTGCGGACTTGTTCGCCTAAGGCCATGTGAGACTCCTGTCGAGTGGCGGCTCGGATGAACCGCGAGAGGGTGCAACGAAAAAGAGCCAGCTCACGGAGCCGGCTCTTCAAGAGAGAAAACATGTCTCCGACTAAATTGAATTAATCAGTGAGTTGTTTCTTCTGTTTTTTGATCAAACGTTTGCGGGCCGAGATCGACTTCTTTTTGAGTCGAACGCTTGGCTTTTCAAAGTGCTCGCGCTTTTTAACTTCTGACAAGATGCCAGATTTTTCGCACGATTTTTTGAAGCGGCGGAACGCTTGTTCAAACGATTCGTTATCGCGCAATTTGACGAGTGCCATCGAAAATCACCTACCCTTCGGGCGGCCTCTCGCGTGAACGAGCTCAGGCCGGTCATCTTGTATGACACGCTTCCCGCGTGTTGACAAATAGCAACATGCCCCCCAGAACGAAAACTCGACGCAAGAGCTAAGAGCCGAACCGCAGGAAACTATGGCCGATTCACCAGACTCCTCACACGCCGATGGCTCAGCCGAAGACGCCAAGTTCATGCGCCGGGCCCTCGAACTCGCTGCCGAAGCGGGCTCAAGAGGCGAGATCCCGATCGGCGCGGTCATCGTTCAAGCTGGCGAAATTATTGCCGAAGCTGCAAACTTGAAAGAGACCAATGGCGATCCATTGGGGCACGCTGAGGTGCTCGCGATTCGGGCGGCCGCTCAACGATTGGGTCGTTGGCGTCTCTCGGGGTGCACTCTTTATGTCACCCTTGAACCCTGCACGATGTGTTCGGGCGCGATCGTCCATGCCCGTCTCGACCGAGTCGTTTATGCGGCTAATGACCCGAAAGCCGGCGCCGTTCGGTCGCTCTACGAAATTTTAAGTGATTCTCGGCTCAATCATTCGCCGACGGTCACGGCCGGCGTATTGGAGGCCGAAGCCTCCGAGCAGCTGAAAGACTTTTTCAGGCGTCTGCGTGCCCGGCCTAAAAACTGAAGCCTAGATGAAGTTGCGTGAGCTGAAGCGCTCGGTTCGGGAACGAGCCTGCGCCGCCATCATCGCGCTCGACGTTTTTGACGAGAAGGATCGAATAGCCCACCCAATCGACGCCGAGGATGAAACCGCCCCACGTCCATTGATTCCCAATCCGAAAATCGAAGCGTGTTTCTTTACCGCTGATGTAGTTGCGGCGGCTCGCATTCCAGTCCCACTCGGAGTACTCGACCGAGCCTTGATTTAAACCCACCTTTCCGTAGAACGAATTTGGAGCGAAGTGCTGGAGATAAACGCCGAAATTTGAAACGTCTTGGCCACTTGAGAAGTCGGTCAATCGTGATCCGTATTTTTGGTACTGAGCGATAATCACGTTGTCGTCGCCCAAGTGAACACCCACCGAATACTCTTCGGCGATCGAGAGTGTTTTATCAATGATCAGGCCGATCGGGCTAAGTTTCAAATCGATGATCTTGTTCGTGCGGTCGCTTTCGGCGTGCGCATTCGCAGTGATCAGAGCGATCAAAAAACCGATCAGAATTCTCATGTCTTTGACGCTCCTAGAACTTTTCGGCCTTGAAAGAACGGCTGGAGACAATCAGGCAACGTGATGCTGCCATCGGCTTGCTGACGTTGCTCGAGGAACGGCACCAAGATACGCGGTGATGCAATCGCGGTGTTGTTAAGCGTGTGCACGAACTTCACCGTGCCATCGGCATCGCGGTAGCGAAGATTCGTGCGACGCGCCTGCCAGTCGTGAAGGTTCGAGCACGAGTGTGTTTCGCGGAAAACGTTTTCGGACGGGACCCAAGATTCGATATCAAACATTTTCCATTTACCCGGGCCCATGTCGCCGGTGCAAACCGAGACCACGCGGTGATGGAGCCCGAAATCTTGCAAGATCTCTTCAGACGTTTCGAGCAGCATCTTGTGATACTTCTCTGATTCGTTGACGTCGTTTTTGCACAGGACGAATTGCTCGACTTTGTTAAATTGATGAACGCGAATAAGGCCGCGCACGTCGCGACCCGCACTGCCCGCTTCTCGGCGGAAACAAGCGCTGACTCCGCCGTACATCAGAGGCAAGTCGGCTTCGCTCAGCATTTCGCCGGAGTGAAGCGCGTTGATCAAAACTTCGGATGTGCCCGCGAGATACGTGTCGTCTTCAGGTAAGTAGTAAACTTGATCTTTGCCAGTCGGGAACGCGCCTGAGCCCACGAGTGCAAACTCACGCGCCATGGCCGGAACTTGAATTGGCGTGAAGCCTTTTTGAACGAGCTTCTGCATCGAGTACTGGAGAATCGCCATCTCGAGAAGAACCATGTCTCCCTTGAGTGCGTAGCTTCGAGAGCCCGCGACTTTGGCGATGCGCTCGAGGTCGGCCCAGCCGTGCTGATTCAAGATCTCGACGTGGTCTTTTGGTTTAAACGAGAACTCAGGCTTTTTGCCCCACTGTTTCACTTCGATGTTGCCCGAATCATCAGGCCCGATCGGCGTATCGGGTGATGGGATGAGCGGAGTCAAAAGAAGAAGGTCATTGAGTTGCGCCTCGGCCTTTTCGACCGCCGGCTTCAGGGCTTCGATCTCGCCGCCGACTTCACGGCCACGAGCGATGATCTTCTCGCGCTCTTCGGGGGTCGCGCCTTTCATCTTCTTAGCGTTCGCGTTTTTCTCTTCGTTCAGAGATTGAGACTGCTTTTTAAGCGCGAGTAACTCTTGATCGACTTTCAAAAGCTGGTCGATGTCGACGCCGACTTTTTTGAGCTGAACCGCTTTTTTAACGGCGTCTACGTTTTCGCGGATGAACTTGATATCGAGCATGGGGGCAAACTCCAGGGTGCTCGACCCTCGGCTTGGGGTCGTGGTCCTAAGACCAATATCGCGTCTCGTAATGTTTAGCCAAGTTCATTCCGAAAACGTCATCGATGACTAGCCTACTTAAATTGACAACTGGACTCGCACTCGTCGGATGTTTGCTCGCCGCGTGCGGGCGCGATTTCAAAGCGCCAAGCGTCGACGATACCGGCGACGAAATCGGGACGACGGTGCCATCACCGACCGAACCTCAGCGCGCTCCGGCGTCGGCCGAAGCGATGCAGACGCTCTCACTCGCGCAAGTGACGAACGTTCGAAAGCTCGTCAACGGAGTGCTCGAATTCGTCGTCGAGTTGCCAGCCGGCTCGCGCATCTCGGTTCCGGTCAGCTATGTGATCACCCAACCCGACTTCCGGAATTCGGCGGGCGCAATCGAACGTTCCTCGACCGGCTTCGTCGGCTCGGTGACGATCGTCTCGGCCTCAGGTCTCTCGTCTTCGAAAATCGCTTCATTCAATAAGCAGGGCTTGTATGTATCGGCTTCAGTCGTCGCGGGCGCCAGCGGCGTGTCGGGTGATTATAGGGCCATCGATGGCGGCTCAGAGGGGACAGGCTTTCTCTCGCTCTATGCCTCAACCGGCAAGCCTAAGTTCAACTACACATCTGAAGTTACGAAACGCTTTGGCTCGAAACTCAATCGTTCAGTAGAGACAGAAGCCGTCGACAAAACCAAGTACGCGAAAATTTTCGCGGAACTTGCACGTGTTGGAAATCGCAAGTCGGCCACCCCGAAATCGTTGCTTCTGATGGACCGCGAGACAGCCAAGAAATATTCGCTGGCGTATGAAACCAACGGGACGGTCACGACCGCTGGGGCTTGGACGATCGCGGTCACGGCGACCGCAGTTCGCCACGGATTCGAAAATGTACCGTGCGCGGAGTTTATGTCGGAGATGATTCGTCAAGCTTACCAACGTGCAGGATATTCGGCTGCGCAAGACTTCGGCGTGAAGAACCCCCTGATCTGGTCAAAGACAGCTTCTGTTCAGGGACTTTCAGCAGCGTTGAACAAAGCTGGGTGGACCGCGTGGGAACCTTCGAAATATCGTCCGCCAACAGGTGCCATCATGATGCACGGAGCAGCTCTGTCGCCGGGTCATACCTTCATGGCCGCTGGTGATGACGGCCGCCTCGTGATCGACAACGGCTCGCCCCAAGGCCGCGATTTGCGAACGACGACAGAATCGACTTTGCGTTTGATGTACAAAAACGGCGTCTTTTTCTTGCCGCCAGGAATCACTCCAAAACCTTGGTGAATTCAGGTAAGCCTCTCGGCTCATGAGTTCCTCTGACGAACCGCGATTTCGCGGCTACAGCTACGGCGTTCGACATCTCGAAGTGAGCACACCGGGTTCCACGGTGCTCGACTTCGTGTCTCGCGCCCTCTTGCGTGAGGAGGCTTCACTTTCGCCGATAGATTTGATCGAGCTCGGCTCGGTCTACGTGAATGACGAACGATCGCTATCGGTTGGACGCGTTCTTTCGGTCGGAGATCATGTTCGAATCCACACCCGCCCACGGCGTTATCCACAGCCCGCTGATCTCGCGTCACGAATCGTCTCTGAAGATGATGACGTCTTGGTTTTTGATAAACCGGCCGGGCTCCCGGTTCATGCGCTGGTCGATAACGTATCCGAGAATTTGATTTCGTATCTTGAAAACCTGCGCGGCGGCAGTCTCTTTATCACTCACCGACTCGATGTCGAAACATCTGGGCTCGTGGTTCTCGCAAAAACGGCAACAGCTCAAGCCAAACTCAACCGCGCTTTCGCCGAAGGTACTGTCAAGCGCACATATGCCGCGTACACGCTTGCACCCGTGACTCTCGGTCGACACGTTCACTATATGGAGCCATCACCGAAAGCGCCAAAGCACGTCTCTCCGATTGCGACCGAAGGTTGGGCTCACTGCTCACTCGACGTCTTATGTTGCGATGAACTCTCGGCAGAAACGTCTGTGATCAGCGAAGGCCGAACGACCTGGACGACCCGTGCCGAGTCGGAGCCTTCGCCCGTTCTTCCCAGGGTTTATAGGATGGAGATCGCACTCCAAACCGGTCGGCCGCAACAAATTCGCGCGCAACTCGCCGCGCTCGGTGCACCGATCATCGGTGACTCGAGCTATGGGTCGCCAATTCAGCTGGTCGATGAAAGTTCTCGATCTGCGATTGCTCTACGGGCCGTTCGCGTTTCGCTTTAAGTCCCGCGGCCTTTGTCGAGACTGACGATTTGTCGAGGTCTCGTTTCGCTTCGATGTCGGCGATGAGACGATGGATCTCGGAGGGCCGCCCGCGATGAGCTCACTTCGTCATATATCAATGTTTATTTTCGTCTTAAGCCTTTCGATTCTCGCTCGCGCTGAAATGCCGGTTGCGCAAATTCAATCGTTCAAAGGCTCGATTGCCTTTACTCCTCAGGAAGTGGCCCAACACAGAGCGGGATTGAAGACGCTCATCGCGACAACTCTTCAAGCCACCGAAGCCAAGAAAATCGAACAAGCCGATTGGTTTCGAAAATGCGGCATGGGAACGATGTACGGTTGGCTCGCTCCTTACTCGAAGATGACTCCAGCGCAGCGCCAAAAGTATATCGACGATCACGCGACATGTTCGCAGCGCCCGACTGTGGCCGATGTGCAGGTCACGAGCTGCGAGAACTTTACGAACAAAATGTTGTCGAAAGGTTTCACGGCGATTGGTTCGGCGGATGTCTACAAGAAGATCAATCGCTATTTGGTTGCAAACGACCGAGACGGGCTCGCTCTCGTTTATGCTTTAAGACTTTTGGGGTGGAAGACGTTTTACTGGAACAACGACACCGGTTCGACGCCGCCACTTCCTGCACAACGCTCTTATGTCGGCGCGACTCCGAATGACCATGTCTACGATCAAAAGCTCGCTTACTCGAAGAAGATGTATCACGGGGTTCCGATCGACGGGTACCTTGTGAACTTCTCACCGAACCCGGGCTCACCGACTCGCAAAGATGATTCGCTGATGTCGCAGTTGAAACGAGTGCCTTACTTCGTCGGAATTTCGCACGCCGGTTTTCACGTCTGGAACGGCTCGTACGGAGAGATCACGGAGTCGCATTCGTTCTTTGATCCCGACAACAAACACAATATCGAAGTCGGAGAATTTGATCCGCCCAATGCCTCGCCAACTTGCCGTGAGATCGGCGGCCGATGCTGGGGCTATTTCTCGGGTGTGATTGCGGTGCCGCCGGGCCCTTGGCTGACCTTTTGACCGACACTAGCGCACGATTAGCTTTGCTCGCATGTTCGGATGGAAATCGCACTTGTAGGCGACCGTCTTTCTATCTGTGACCTTCATCGACCAGGATTGGCCCGCTTCGATGCGTGGCGATTTGAAGGAACCATCGTCGGCGGTGACCGTGTGGGGAACGAGGTCGTCGTTTTTCCAGGTCACCGTATCGCCTGATTTGACCGTCTTGTCTTTCGGAAACTGAATGTTTGAGATTACGAGCGTGTGCGTTTTCGCAAAAGAAGGGCTCGCGATGAACGCGAGCCCGCTCACAAGAATGCCCAATGAGATTCTTGTGCTCATCAATTTACTTCAATGTCGACTGAACGTGTTTTGCGTGCTCGAGGTGAGCCAAGAACGCCGGACGAACTTTGATAAGAAGAGCTTTGAGCTCCGCGTTTGACGCTGACGGGATGAGCGTCTTGTCGACCGCTTCGAGAACCGATTGGTGATACGCGACTTCGTGATCGACGTAAGCTTTATCGAATTCTTTGCCGGCCAGCTTCTGCAAGTTAGCGACGTTCGCATCGCCGCCCGTCTTCAACGCTTTAGATGTGTCGTTCTCTTGCGGGGTCACTTTGAGTTTTGTGACGAGATCCGATGCTTGTTTGTTCACCGACGTATGATCGTCGACCATCTGCTGAGCGAGCTTTTTAACCTCTGGGTTGGTCGACTTTGTCGCCGCAAGACGGCCGGCCTCAACGTCGACCATATTTGCGGTGACGACGATCGATGCGATTTGTGCATCGTTTGGGCCTTTTGCAGGCGCTGCCGCTGCGGGCGTTGTCGTCTTCGTTGTCGTTGTTGTCGTCTTTGCGGTAGGACCGGCTGCGAGAGCGGCGTGAGCTGCGAAAATGAGTGCGAGTGTGTTCATGAGTTTGGTTCTCCTTGTAGTAGAAGCATGCTGATTTGCGCCAGGTGAGCCAAGAAGATAAAATCGGTTTGATCTTCAGATGAGGTCTAGTTTTTTTGAAGTAACTCAGTCACGAGACTAGGAACCTCTTCGCTCGCTCGCCCCAGACGGTGCTCATGAAAGCTTGGCGAAACGCTTGTCCCTTGAAGATTCACTTCAATGCGGTGCGCTCGCGAAGCCAACTTGGAGAATCCCGCGGCCGGGTAAACTAATCCGCTTGTACCGATTGAAATAAACACGTCGGCCTTCGCAAGGGCGTCATAGATCATCTCCATGTGGTAAGGCATCTCGCCAAACCACACGATATCTGGGCGCATGCGTTTTGAATGGCAATTCGGGCACGAATCACCGAGCCCTAGGTCGTCCGCGTGTTTTTGACGCTTTTCGCAGACCTCGCAGAAAATCTTGAGAAGCTCACCGTGCATGTGGACCAACTGATGCGAACCTGCGCGCTCATGAAGGTCATCAACATTTTGCGTGATGAGAAGAAACGCGCCTAGCCAGTCTTTCTCGAGACGGGCCAGCGCTAGATGCGCGTCGTTCGGTTTGACATCTCTCAGTTTCGCGCGACGCGCGTTGTAGAAACGGTGCACGAGCTCGGGATTTCTGCGAAAGGCTTCAGGTGTCGCGACGTCCTCGATTCGATGATCTTCCCAGAGACCGTCGGCCGCGCGAAACGTCTGCACACCTGACTCCGCCGAAATACCGGCTCCAGTTAAAACAACGAGGTTTTTCATTTAAGGTCTGGCCGCTTTTGCGATCTGCGAAAGTTTGACCGCTTTGAACTGCGAAAGAATCGTTTTCTCGGCCTGTCGAAGAGATTTCGACAGCGCCGCGTTCGCCGCTTTTTCGATGAGACAAGTCGGCGAGTCACTTGAGAGCCCGAGAGCGAAGAGCTCAGGCGCTCCGATTGCTTCATAAACATCGTAGAGACTCATGGAATCCAGGGAACGCGAGAGAATCCAACCGCCGCCGTGACCTTTCGTGGATTCAACGAAACCTTCTTCACGAAGGTGAGCCAGTGTTCGGCGAATCACGACAGGGTTGGTCTGAAGCATCTTCGCGATCGCTTCTGATGTCAGCGGGTGAGTCGCATTCGACATATGGACCAATACGTGAAGCATGCGCGAGAGGCGACTGTCTTGTCTCATAACGCCGATTTTAAGAGAGATTTCCATTCGTTACAAGTGAAGTTACGAGAGTGTTGATTTCGGTCTTTCACGTAACTTATAATGTTACGTATGGAGGTTCAGATGGATGTTCTGATTCTTGGCGGAGGTGCCGCGGGTTTGAGTGCAGCGATGGCAATCGGCCGCTTGGGCCAATCGGCTTTAGTTTGTGACGACGATCGACCGAGAAACGCGCCTGCCGCCCACATGAATAACTTTCCGTCTCGCGACGGACTCTCGCCCGTTGAATGGAGAGCTCAAGTCCGGAGCGAACTTAAAAAATATGACTCGATCTCGTTTTACTCAGGCTCGGTTACGACCATCGAGAGGCGGGAGAGTGAATTTGAGGCGACCTTGAGCGATGACTCGAAACGAAAGTTTCACCGCATCGTTTTGGCCAACGGGATCAGTGATCAGTTGCCGGCCGTCCCGGGCCTCCGCGAGCGCTGGGGCCGATCCGTATTCCATTGTCCCTACTGTCACGGCTTTGAGGTTCGCGCACTAAAGCTAGGGCTCGTCGCGAACGGAAAACTTGCTGAACACCTAGGGCCCATGATCGCAAGTCTCTCCAGTGAGCTTATTCTTTTCACGAACGGCCCGTCCCAACTCACGCCGGATTTCCGGAATCAGCTGTCTCAAAAAAGGATCGCCCTCATCGAGAGCCCGATCGCGAACCTCACAGATAAAGCTTCAGTTGTTTTAGAAGACGGCCTATCGGTCAAGCGCGACGCGCTCTTTTGGGCTCCGGTTCTGCCTTTTCAATTGAAGTCGTCGTTAGGAGAACGACTTGGCTGCGAACTCACCGAGCTGGGTCTCTATAAGGTCGATGCGATGGGAAAAACAACCGTCCCCGGAGTATTCGCCGCCGGCGACGCCGCCAACCCGATGCACTCCGTGCTTATGGCTGCGGCGTCAGGTCAGATGGCCGGAGCCGCGGCCATCTCGGAACTCCTGCATCAGCGCTTTTGATTTTTGCGGGCGGCTTTTAGCCGCGCCTTCTCTTTTGCACTTAAGCGCTCGGTCGCGGCTGTCCAGCCAGCGGCGGGAATGCGAGCCGCATTCTTCATCATGTAGGCGAGCGTGTCTCGGGGGTAAAACATCCAGCACTCGCGGAGTGTCCAGCCGATGCCCTTCTGAACATAGTAGTGATCATCGTCGATGTGGCGCTCGATCAGCCCAAGAATGAATTTCGCGGGCGGAGCCGATTTTCGAAAACGCGCATAGAATAAGATGCCCACCAGTGATTGGCGCTTGAGCCAAGGATTCTTAGACACGCTCCAGGTCTCGATGACGTCTTTCATAAACGTCGGATCGTGTTCGAAGAAGCGAGCCGTGTGCCCGCTCATCTCATCGCTGTGAGCCCAGTTGTCGACTCGACCCAGCCACTTCAAGACGGCTTTTCGGTGCGCTACGACCTCTTCGAAAGGTCGGCCCGAGACCCACCAACTGGCCATGAGCATGACTTCGAAGATCTCAGAGTGATTCCAAATGAAATCCCAAATCTTCCACTGCTCCACCGCTGGCTTTAAAGAAAACGAAAATCCCTTTTTGTATTCAGCACGGACTCTCGGAATTTTTAGATCGAGATAGCGAAGAGAGGACTCTCCTCCGCCGACGTAATCAGCCGCCTTCCATTTCGAGGGCGACGCTTTAAGAGACAAGAGGCGCTGTTCGACTTCGCGGAGATAAGCGTTCATCAATTCGGATTGTGACGGAAGGACTTGTCTTTGATGATGTGCTTGGCTTCGACATTCGCGGGAACCGCGGAGCCCTTGTAGTTGGTTGTTTGGTAAGATCCGTTTCGAATTTTTTCGGCGATGATGTTCACGTCGACGATGGAGTTAAAGCCATCGAGGACGGCGCGAAAAGCAAAACGCATCGTGAGCTCTTCGGCACTCTCACATTTATCGATGACATACTTGATTGTCTTCGAGCGCGGAATACGGCTGGTCTCTTTTCCCTGCTCACTCGTGAAGACATCGATATTTTTTGCGGCTTCCATCGTTCGGTCGTAGTGCGCTTTGGCTTCGCTGACGCGCGACTCAAAGCAGCTATGGCAGTAGACGCCTTTTGTGAGCTCGTCAGGAACTTCAGGCAAAAAGGAAAAGGCGTCTTCGTCAATGATCTGAGAGCAGGTCTTGCACGAGGCCTCGTCGCAAATTCCGCAGCGGAGAGTCGTTTTCGCATCGAGGCAGGTTTGGCAGACAATCTTTTCCATTGGCGCCTAGGTTAAAAGTGGCGCTCGCGTTTGTCACGCGGCTCGCTGCCAAGACTCACTTATTTCATCGCCGCCACGACGTTGAGCAAGCGATTGCGGTCGGCGTGAACGTGTTCACGCCACTTATCTGGTTTTCTCGACCAGCTCACGACGAAATCGATCTTGTCGCCAACCGAGGTGGGAGTGCGGCCCTTCGCAAGAATGTACATGAAGAGCGCCTCGACCTTTCGTTCCGAGTCAAAACCCGAGGCCTCTTTTAGAATTTTCTCGAAAAGAGGGAGAGCGTCGTGGGCCTCTTCGTAATCGAGTTCATCATCACGATTCTTATCGAAGCGCACGTAGAGGGTTTCGATGTACTGCATGACCATCGTCATGCGAGTGAGATCAGAGCGCGAAGTCTCACCCGCCTTAGCTTCCTTGGCGCGAGCCGCTTCTTCGAGAGCCGATTCGAACTGCGCCCAATTTCCTTGCTGAGCCATACGTTTCGAAACACGCACCCACTCTGGGAGTTCGACGAAGTACTCGTCAAAATGGCGCGAGGCTTGTCTCCTGAAACACGCACTGTCGTAGATCGGGCGCTTAAAGTAATCGCGACCGACAGCACGACACGAATCGCCGAGGTCCTTGTAAGCGCGTGCAGTCATGACACCAGCGCCTGAAACTTCTGCGACGTAGTCGAAAAATTCGAATTCACTCAGTCTGTCGTCACTTCGCGAATCGAGAGTGAAGAGGCCCGCTTCGTTGAACGCACTTTCTCGAAGATCTTTATCTTTGGGTTCAAGGACTTTAAGTTTAACCGCCGTCTCGAAAAAATCCCTGAAAATTGCGGCGAATTCTTTTGGAGTCATCGTTGATTGCCGAGCGTAACTCTCGAAGAGAAGACCTTGAATCAAGCTGATCAGATTCATCCGCAGAAAGCCTGCATCGTCGATCGTCGCCGAGCCATGATTCAAGCGCAGGACACCGGTGCGGGTGAAAGTCGCAGGACGCCGGCGATTGAGGAGTCTCGCGATAGGGTCGGCAACGAATCCTCGCTCCGCCCATGAGGCTTTCACTTCAGCGACCGGGAGAGCTTCGTCACTTCGACGGCCTTTTTGCACGGCCGAAAGCCTGATTTCTTGCCAGATTTTCTGGCGGGAAATGAATGTCGATGTGAGATTTTGAAGCGACGTGATGACGTTGAGGCTCACGCCCTCGGCCTTCATATCTTTGGCGAGGATTCGGCGCACAAAGAGTTGGAACGCCTTGTGAGCATCCTGGCGAGGAAAATCCTTCGGGAGAATTTTTAGTTTCTCGAACTCATTGAGCAGATGTTCGGTCTGGGCGAAGGAGATCGTTTGCCGCGGTTGCGACTTCGCGATCTCCGATAACAAACCATAGGCTTCGTTGAGCGTACGTTCAAACTGAAGGAGCCCCACCCCTTCACCGATATCTTGTCCTTCTAAAAAATAGCTCGCGCGGAGTTGGATGGCAAAAAGTCGGCCGATTCGCTCCACAAAAGGCTTGAGTTCGCTTCGCGAGATGCGATCAGCGGCGCCGCCTACAATCAATTCTTTCGCGACCGAAAGTGTCGGTAAATACTCGATCGCTTTTTCAGGAACTGGCCAGTCGCCGACGAAGCGCCCCAGGTTGAAAAGGAGCGACTTCATATCGTCGAACGAGTACGCGATTGAGTTGCGTTCGAAGAGAGGCCCGAGGTTCGCCGTGCTTGTCGCGATCGTGGCGAGCATCGACTCGACAAATTCGGGATGAGCGCGACCGAGCTCGGAATTTTCTTTTGCGGCTAGCAGAACCGGGATATACGGCAAAAGCCTCACTGACTCCGCCTCAAGCACGCCAACCGACGCCCTTAAAGCTTCGAGATCTGCTTTTGCGAGAGTCTTCTCATCGCCGCCGATCAGGAGCTGCTTAAGTCTCATCAAATCGGTCAAGAACGAGTCGGAAATCGTTTTTCCGTCTAAATAGTAAGTCTGAAAGAACGTTCTCAGCTCGTTTGCGGTGTAAAAGTTTGGATTCGCACCCTTGGTAGAAAGCGAAAACTTGCGGATGGCCCCATCGAAGCACCGCCAAGCTTGACGAACCTGCGGCTCGGTCGCCTCTCCTTGAAAATAGTTTTGCAAAACGGCCATCGACGGATCAACGCACTCGAGCTGCGGTTGAACCATTTTCTTTGGAGGTTGCGGTGCAAGCTCATCGTTGACGGCACAGCCCAACGAAGCCGTCATCACGGCCACCATCAGCAATTGAAAGA
>CAJYIL010000666.1 GCA_913774795.1 Pseudobdellovibrionaceae bacterium | reverse complement strand
CCCGTTTTTCTCGAAGCTGCCCGCAGAAATTTTCTGGTCGCTTTACAGGCGATTTGTCGTCCGCGATATGCCGACCGGCGGTATCGATGTCTTTGGCTGTAACCGACTTTTCCGAGATCAGCTTCTGCGGATGCGGGAGAGTCACAGCTCGCTGATTGCGCAGATCTTTTGGCTCGGCTTCAGGCGGAAGTTTGTGCCCTATCAACGCCGTGAGCGACAGCATGGTGTTTCAGCGTGGACGTTCGGCAAGAAGGTGACCTACCTCGCCGATAGCGTCTTCGCATTTACAGATCTGCCGATTCGGTTACTGGTGCGTCTGGGCGGCGGCGGAGCTTTCGTATTTGGTCTGGTCGGTCTGGTCGCATTCGTCGTTAAACTTTGCGGACTCATCACCGTGCCCGGCTACGCCGCGACGATGGTGGCTATTGCCTTCTTCGGCGCGATTAATCTCTTGGGTCTTGGCATCGTCGGCTCTTACGCTTGGCGAGCTTACGAGAACACGAAGGATCGCCCGCTCAGCGTCATTCTCTCGACTTGGTCAAACCGATGAAGGCGAAGATTCAAGATGTGCGGATGCACAAGTTACCAACGTTTAAGGATTCTCGGGGAGTTTTGACCGCTGGAGAATCTCATCGCGATTTTCCCTTCGCAGTTGCTAGATATTTCGTCGTGTATGCAGTTAACGGCGGCGCGAAACGCGGGGAGCATGCGCATCGCGAATGTCATCAGTTTCTGACTTGTGTATCGGGATCGTGCTCGGTTGAAGTCTTCGATGGGCTCGCTACCAAAGCTTTTCGACTCTCTAGCCCCGAAGAAGGGCTGCATATTCCGCCCGGAATTTGGGGCGTTCAGTCTGATCACACGCCTGACTGCGTCCTGCTTGTCCTGGCTTCACATACGTATGACGAAAAGGACTATCTGCGAGACAAAAACGACTTCCTCTCTTTTGTCGGGAAAGGCTGACGATGGAAAAAAATTTTTTCGTTCATGCGATGGGGCTTTGCGAGTCGCAATCAGTTGGCAAGGGAACGCGAGTGTGGGCTTTCGCGCATGTTCTTCCGAAAGCGGTCGTGGGGGACGACTGCAACATCTGTGATCATGTTTTCGTGGAAAACGACGTCGTTATCGGAAACCGCGTTACATTGAAGTGTGGAGTTCAGATATGGGACGGCATTACGATCGAAGACGACGTTTTCATCGGGCCGAACGCGACGTTTACGAACTATCGATTCCCTCGCAGCCGAAAATATCTTGAGAGCTATCCTCGAACAGTCGTGAAAGAAGGTGCCTCACTCGGCGCGAACTGCACGATTCTTCCCGGTCTCACGATTGGTAAAGGCGCGATGGTCGGAGCCGGCGCGGTTGTCACAAAAGACGTGCCGGATCGCGCAGTTGTAGTCGGAAATCCAGCGCGAGTTATCCGCTACTCTGAAGATTAAGGTGTGAGTCTGTAGAGCTGATAGTTTTCTGACTTTGCGACAAGTTCCGCGGACTCAATCAGTTTCCTTTCAAATTCCATTTTAGGCTCGGGACCTACGACAAGAAGCAGAGGTAGTGAGTTCGGGAGATCCTTTCGAAGACCAGCTCGGTTCCCTGTGAGAAAACCAAAAATCTTTTCTGATTGGGTAATTGAGGTGCGGCTCAGTGATTGAGCGACCATCGGGAGTCCTGTTTGGTAGGCCAAACCCATCGCATCAGCGAACGTTCTCGGTAAGTTTCTTTCTCGCACTTCTTTCGGAATCACGCCTTCACTTCCAGCTTGAAAATAGGGCAGAGGAATAAAGGCCTGATACTCCTTCAGGTTGATAGGAGCGACGAGGATTTCAAGCTCGTCGCTCATCTGGATTCCCGGAGGCGACTGAGAGACACGTTCGATGTTGGTAAAAATGGGATGAGACCAGCTGTAGGCCTCGAAGGCAGTTAGAGACAATGCACCAATAACGACCCAGCGTCTTTGTCTCGTGATGATCTCGAACGCGAAAATTCCATAGATCCAGAAAAAGACCCAAGCGAAGCGACCTAGGGCGCGGAACTGCGACAAAGGGCCGAGGTGACGAAACAGGTCTTCCCCAATCAATCTCCATGGGTAACCGAATGAATAAAGAAGAATCAGGATGGCAGCAGCGAGAGAGGGATTCACTGGCCCTATGCTTCGCGTTTCGAATGCTTTTCGAAGGAAGCGGAAGATGAGCCAGACGAGTGTCGCGCATCCGACAAGCCCGACATAGGCGATTGACTCAATGGGAAGCTCTTGATGGAGATGAGCAACTCGGTCGATCAGTGGGCGAAAAGGTGAACCCTCGTAAGGCAGAAAGACGCTTTCAAAATACGCGCGGTAGTAAAAAGCTGAAGTTTGCGGGAGTACCCGGTCGCGAACTGGATCACTCAAGCGGGCCCAAGCTCCATAGAGCGCGAGCGGAGCGATTGCCTGAATCAGATAATGGTAGGTCGCAGCTTTTCGGAAGGAAAACATCCAGAGGCCGGAAATCAGAGCTACCGCGATGATCAAATTGTAAGGATGTATACCGGCGAAGAAAAGGAGAATAGCGGCGATCGTAAAACTCATCTTCAAGGTAGGTCGCTCGAAAAATTTGAGAGCGAGCAACCATATCAACGGGAGAAACGAGACATGCGCGAGACCTTCATGACCGGGCATCCTGATTATTTGAGGCGAAAACAACGCAAGAATTACGGCAAGGATAAGTGAAGGTACTCTGTCGATTTTGAAGTGACGAGCTAGGTAGTAAACGATCGGTGCCGTTAGTAAAAGTGCGAACAAAATAAGAGCATTGAAAACGGTGAGAGCGGCCGAAATGGGTAGGCCAGCGTTCACTGCTGCCATCATCGGCACCGCGAGTGCCGGTTGATTGTCGGTGAACACGATATGCTCTCCGAACGGATAATTCATCCCGCCGAAGTGCAAAAAACTTTCGTCATATTTAAGATGGTAAAGGTACGTGAAATAAGTTTTGAGCCCGTCATCGGACGTACCGTATGCCATCGTAGAAATATTGATGAATGCATGAGGCATCTGCGCAAACACAATGAGCGTCATGATAACGAAAGCAAATATCGCGAAGACAAATTCTCGGCGCGCTGTCATGCGAGCTCTTTTCGGACTAGTAGCACTCGGTAAAGTATGGTGATCAAAGAGGTAATCTCTTTCGCGATCGCTGCGATCCCAAGTTTTGAGAAGACAATGCCTTCGCGAAGCGTGACAGCCTGGGCATCTATGGCAAGCTTCTGCGATGCCGCAAGAAGTAGGAACTCGAGATCTACTAGATATCGATTTGTTTCTGTGGAAAGAAGAACAGCCCGCCCTCGCGAATTAAAGCCTTTCAAGCCACATTGCGAATCGCGAAATTTCAAACCGTAGACGAGTCTCAAAAACGCCCGAAAGGCTTTTGACAAAAGAAGTCTCGGGAGCGGAACGCTGGCGTAATAACTTTCTGGTCGCTGTCCGATCACGATATCCGCGGCGCCGGCCTCCAACATTTGAGCGATCGATGCTAGGCTAGCTTCCGTGTAAGGGAAGTCGATATCCGTAAATAAACAATAAGATGCGGTGGACTGTGAAGCGCCCACACGTAAGGCGTGACCCTTGCCGCGGTTTTCAGGGCTTTCGATAATCAATGCGTTCGGGAGCTCCCGCCGGAGTTCGTTTATCCCGTCGGTCCAAGTCAATTTCGTCGTCCCGTCGTTTACAATAATCAATTTGATTCGTTTGTTCGGAAATCTGCCTGTTAGCGAACGGTATGAGTCGACGACGGTCTCCTGCCAACCAGCAAGGGGATTGTAGCAAGGCAGAATGATGTCAAAGTCAGATGAGTTCACCTGGCATGTTTACCTTATTTTGAGCCCGTCACCAACTCTTATGAAAAGCCGTTGCCGTCAGAAGGCACTCATATAAGGATACTGCGGTGATTAAAAATATCGTCTTGAGCGCTCAGCGTAATCGCGCACGCTGGCTCGCAATTATCATAGCCGGCCTCTTCGTTGTCGGAAAAGGTTCGGCGCACTGGTCTCGTGGTCTCATTTCCGACGAGAATGCCTACTTTGATGGTGCGATCGATATCGCAAAAAACGGTCTGATTTCGAAATGGATATACGGCGATCTCCGGACATATATGGTTCCTTCAATCATTGCATCCATACGCTTGCTGATGCCTTTTCTAAAAACTGATGGAGTTCGAGCCGCGTTTATCATTCTTCAGTTTGCAAGCTATGCAGCCGTTTGCTGGTTCGTAGCAACGAAGGAGAAAATCTTTAGCGTGACGTTGTTTTCCGTTTTGCTGCTTAATATCTGGAACCTAGTCTACGTCGCTCAGATTTTGACCGAGACGTTTTCAATCGTTTTCATTCTTCTAAGCTTCGTCCTCATGCGGGACGACCTCATTCACAATCTAATTTCTTATCGGCGAGCTCTCTTGATCGGTCTCGCAGTCGGCGCGGCGATTATGACTCGATCGGCAAACATCTTTTTACTAGCTCCGTGTGCCTTGGTCCTGGCTCTTAGGATCATCAAGCGAAGCGAGCCGATAGGTCGAACGCTTCTCTTTGCGATCATGGTTATAGCTTCCACGGCCGCGATGACGCTCCCACAGCTAATCAACAACATTAAATTCTATGACAGGCCAACTCCGCTGCTGGCGAAGTCTTTAGGGAGCGCGCAGCTGTCATGGGGAATTAAAGTTATAAAGTACGCAACTCGATTCGAAGGTGGTACGGGGGTACCCGAGTTCTACAGAAATCCGTTCGCAAACGACGAAGACATTCAACGTCCCTTTCTGAATATGACGTGGTATTCAGCTCATCCGATCGAAGGGGTGGCGACTATCGCGATAAAAGTTTTTAATCTTTTCGATCAGGACCTACCGCTTCCATACAACTCGAACATGAATCCTTGGTACCGCTTTCCGCTAAGCGTCCTTAATCACATTTTTCTTTTTATGGGATTCCTGGGGACATGGTGGACATGGAGAAATGTAAATCGTACCCCTCTAGAAACGCAGACTCTTCTGTTGTCGATGTTTTTTGTCTTACCTTGCATCGGTCTTTATGCGATGACGGCACTCGAAGGTCGGTTTGGCCTTCCGCTTTTAACTCTGTTCTCGTTCTTCATCCCGGTCGCCGTGAACTCTTTCTTCCGAAGCCCGAATGTTCGCGCGAAGATTGCGTTATTCATCTATTTGGTGACCGCACTCTGCCTATCCGAGTTTGTGCATCGCCAGATCACGGAGAATATGAAACTGGAGCTGTAGTCCAAACATTCATAGGAAGCTTCGTTAGGTATTCGCTTGGATTGCGGGCCATTCGAAGAAACTGGTTATGAACCTGAGCTGGCCGACGGCAAACATCGGAAAGAAAATATGGATGGTAACTAACTCCGGCGGGCTCAAGCAGAGAATGCCTAACTCGTTTATCGTTTTGAAGATGGTCTCGTTAGTCGATGAGCCAGCTTCAAACTCGTCTTCTCAACACAGCTGTGAAGAACGAAAGCGAACGCGATCGCGATCCCGAACGCCAAGGGAACGCCAACGATCGGCAGTCCGGCGTCGAGCAAAAGTCTGAGAATGACGTAACCAAGCACGCTATGAACTGCATAGAGCGGATAGCTAACCTGCGCTAAAGGTTCGAGCCAGCGAGCCATTTTGTTGAGCGGCTGCGGATAGCGGTAGAACGAGAAAAATATCAGTAGACCGATGGCGTAGTTTATCAAGACTCGCGCTGATTGAGCTTCGGGGCCAAGTAAACGAGCAGTGATCGTGGCTCCAAATATAATAAGAATGCCCGACAAGAGTGCGAGCGTTGAGAGCCGTTTTTTGTAGTGAATGTGAGCCCAGGTGCCAATGAAGAAGTAAATGAGGTAAGGAATCGAATAGCTCACGAGGCCAAGCCAATAACTGCTCTGAAATGTTCGGCTGAGCGAAAGTTGCAGAGCTAAAAGTACGGCCACCGTCGCAATTACTAGCGGTGCGGTAGCCACTCTCCGGCCGAAAACAAGCCAAATAGAGTAAAACTTGAGTTCGATTTCGAGAGTCCAGACAACCCCGTCGATATTTGGTGTGTTAAAAATCTCTCTTAAGCCTGGAACGGCGTGGGCAATAAGGTCTTTCTGCGAATAGCCGATAGGCATGCCGAAGTATCGGTCGATAAAAAAGACTGCGGCTGAACTCACAGCAAAACCTGCGATGTAGGTTGGATAAATGCGTAACAACCGATTCAAGAAGAACCGTTTGCGATCCAGTTTCTCGATAGAGAAGGGGAGTACGAATCCGCTGATAAGAAAGAAAACGGACACTCCTAATGGCCCTGTATCCAGCGGGCTGAAGGTTACCCAAATTTCGGAGACTTTACGAAAGAACGTTCCCTCTGTCGTGAAGGCCGGAATCTTTAAAAAGGTCGCGATAACGTCGGGTCTGTACCAGAAAACAGCGATGTAATGGGAACACATCACTCCAAGCGCGGCCATGCCGCGCAGTAGATTTGCAAACTCAACCCTCGTTGGTTGATCGTGTCTCATAACGAGGGATCTTTGTGTCGCAGCTGCCGGTACGAGAAAGCAATGGCCAGAGCCCAAACCATCATAAAGTTATGATTGGTCGCGCCTGCTTTGAAATTGCACTCGGTCAATCCTCCCACGTGGAGGAGGACTTGAGCGCCTAAAGCGCCAAGCGCAATCGCGCGTGGCCACAAGGCGCTTTCAGGAAGATGCTTCCAGAGCCTGTACGTAATCCAAATCATAAATCCGATGATGAACAGATAAGTCAAAAGACCGCTCAGCCCAGTGCCGCTTAAGAATTGAAGGTAGTTGTTATGCGCGTGCCCTGTAAATGCATCTGGTTTGCCCAATCGTGCGACGTACTCGCCTGCGCGATTTTCGTTTTCGGAATACCCAAGTCCAAGAATCGGGTAGTCTTTGAACATTTCCCAGTTAGCGCGCCACAAGAAGAGCCGTTCATTATTGCTAAAGTGATTTGGGTCGACGATTTGGAAGAGCCGAGTGCGAACGGTCTCGAAGGTAAGGGCTAGTGCTGCAGCGACTGCCGTTCCTCCAATCGCAATGTAGCTCGCAAGCCGTGGGGCGGCCACCCAAGCCATCACCAGTGCGGCAGCCGCGACCGCGATCCAAGCCCCACGCGTGAAAGTCGTAAGAATCGAAGCGCCCACGAGAACGACGGCTGCGAGCGATCCCCAAAACAGCCAGCCTTCGCGTTTCTTGCGGAGGAGTAA
>CAJYIL010000665.1 GCA_913774795.1 Pseudobdellovibrionaceae bacterium | reverse complement strand
GAATCGCTCAATGCCGCCGCGTCTTTCGCCGATAGATCTAGTGATGCGCCACCTTGTTTTCATCCTGATCGTCTTATCTCTCACGTGCGTGTCAGTGGTGGCTCCGGCCACAGGACGTGAGACGAGTTCGGCTGCGCGCATGCTGCAAGATCTCGAGCGTCAGGAGTGGGAAGGCGCGCATCCGGGCGTGCCGATGCCAGCACCCGAGACGATGTCGACAGCCCGTGCACGCGAACAGCTAGGGATCACCAGCCCTGGCTCGCCGGCCCAAAGCGCAAGCTCCGCGCAAAGCGGGCCGTCGCCCGCGAAAGACAATCGAACGTCGTCACCTGCCGAACCACCCAAACCGAAAATCACCAACGTGACTTCGCATGCGGTGACCACGCGCTATCTCTTCGTCAAAATATCCGACTCGCTCGTGCGATTCCATGTCGACGCCAACTTGGGCGACGCCGAACTCGAGACGGTTGTCGGCGCACTCGCAACAAGTTGTCTGCGCCCCGCAAAGCGAACTGCTAACACGTCTGCTGAAGTCTGCGACTCGACCAAACAAAACAGCATCACGGTCGACAACGCGTTCATCGCCGACGTGAAGCTCTCGCAATCTGCGCATTGGTCTCGTGTGGCGACACCGAAAGGCCAACACTGGAAACTCACGTGCGCCTCCGGCGGTGACGAGTGCTTCGAGCCGAGAACGAAGCTCCGTGCGTTTCGATTGACGACCCAGCGATCTGCGCAAATGGATCGGGTATTGGCTCACGGATTCGAATCGCAAGCGATGAAGGCGTCAGCGAAAAAGACACGGTCTCCGGCGGGCTCCCAACAACGCTTTGATCGCGTATACATCACGCGCACCACGAGTGAAAAAATCAAGCTTCTCCCAAAAGGCACTCTCTAGCGAAGGCGGGCAAAAATTCCCTGCTGGCACCGCGTGGTTTGAGAAACTCTCGTCGCAACTCCACTCGAATCTTGGGCGCAACGCCCGGCGTCCGCTATACATCCCGTTATGAAATGGGCTCTTCTCTTCAGCCTGTTGGTGATCGCCGCACCGAGTGTCACGCACGCGCGTGAGTGGCCCACGGGTTTTCAGACCGTCGAAACGGCGAAGATCTACCGCGGGGGACGCCCGACGCCGGAGCACCTCCGAAAATTAAAAGCGAAAGGCATCCGCACGATCATCGGTCTTCAAGGCGGCGACACGGAGTCGCGAAGCCCCTTCGATTTCATCTTGAAAGCGGTCTCGCCCGGTGAACGCATGAATCGAATCGCTCGTGAAAGAGATCAAGCCGAGGAGCTGGGTCTTCAATTCATTTGGGAACCTCTGTCGGCGATCATTTTCTACACCGGAAAAATCACCCGCAAGGAAGACCCCATCGTCGACGACGCGCTGAGAGCTCTCAATACGCCGGCGCTTTATCCGATCTACATTCACTGCACACGCGGTGCGGATCGAACGGGCTTGATCATCGCACTCTGGCGCGTGCAACACGGCCGGTCGATTGCGAAAGCACACCGTGAGTGGGTGCGCTCCGGCCACCGCGGGCTCACGGGTCTCGTCACGCACACCCTCGACAAATACTTTTACGCAAAAGCGAAGACGCTTCAGCGCCCGACCGTCAAAACGGCGATCTAGGCTTGAGCGCGTTTTTGAGAAACGATCGATGAGACGATGGCCTCGGCGACGCGGATGCCGTCGCAGGCCGCTGACGTGATCCCACCCGCGTAGCCCGCGCCTTCGCCCGTTGGGTAGAGACCCCGATGAGAAACAGACTCAAGAGTTTCGGTGTCGCGGGTGACGCGAATCGGGCATGAGGTGCGAGATTCGACGCCGTGAAACTGTGCCTCGCGCGTAATAAATCCGCGCATGTGCCGATTGAATTGCACAAGCGAATGGCGAAGGCGATCGGTGATGTCGGCCGGCAAAAGTTGGTCGAGTCGGGTGTGCACGACGCCCGAGGGCGAAGATGATTTCACGGCTTCGCCCGCTGTGCCTTCGAGAAACGAAACAACGTTTTGCACCGGAATTTGGTGTGTGCCGCCGGCTGCTTGCACCTGATCGAAAGCGCCGCGCTCAAGCGCGCGACGGAACTTCATTCCGCCGAAGACATCATTCGCGCCAAACCGCGCAGTGTGATCAACCGAGACAACGACGGCCGAATTCGCGAACGGGGAGTTACGGTGATAGTTGCTCATCCCGTTGGCGACGACACCGTCAGGCGAAGTACCGCTCGAGAGCACGTAGCCGCCCGGGCACATGCAAAACGAGTAGACGCCGATCCCTGACTTATCGTCGTGATGAGCGAGTCGATAATTGGCGGCGCCTAAAGACGGATGATCGGCGTGACGACGGTACTGGATGCGGTTGATCAGTTTCTGTGGGTGTTCGATGCGAAGACCCAGCGCGAAGCTTTTGCCTTCCATGAAAACGCCGATCTCCGAGAGGTGATCGAAGACATCTTCGGCCGAGTGGCCCGTGGCTAAGATCACATGCGATGAACGGAATTGGCGGCCGTCGGCGATTTCCACGCCCACGACTTGTTGGCCCTCGACGAGCAGTCGAGTCA
>CAJYIL010000664.1 GCA_913774795.1 Pseudobdellovibrionaceae bacterium | reverse complement strand
CGATTACCAAGGCGGCAAGTTCTATCTCGGAGCTGGCTCTTCGGTCTTCATGACAGACAGCGAACGCGACGTCGTGCGCTTGATTTTTGGTCCGCAGAAGCCCTCGGAGATTCACGATTTCGGTCCTGAGGTTTCGGCGATCATGGAGCGTGTTCTTCCGATCAGCATGTGGGTCTGGGGATGGGATTCGGTATGATCACTGCCCGCCGATTGATTTTTTGGACCGCGGGCTTTTGCTCGTGGTTTACGGCTCTCATTCTCGTCGGATGTATCGACACGAAAACAATGCCGGTCGATTACGGCGCAGAGGCTGATCCGGCTGAGATCATGAGCGCCCTCAATTCTCCGATTCAGAATATGAAGGCGACCGACATTCAGGTCGGCGAGTTTGTCGCGATGGCGACGTCGCAGGATGTGGCACTCGGGCAAAGCGTGAACGACATCGGCGTGACCGGAGCCACGATTACATCGCGCGCTGATACTTCAGACCGCGTGATTTACTCAGGCGTTCTTCATCAGCTCTCGCTTGAGCGTGACGGCACATACTCGAAGGTCTCTCGCGAAGGTCAGATTTTATGCGCGTCGAAAGCGCCGTGTGCGTGCGGGGAGTGTGATGCATCGTCGTCGCCTTCTTCGGCCGGCTCTTCCTTTATCGGCGTCAAGGCTGAACCTTTGATGCCAGAGCCACAGAAGAAAACGGCGGGTGTGCCCGCGACGTCGTCTTCATATTCTTCATCGTCGCTTGTCGGCCAGTCGCTCGTCGCTCCAACGAATGTGGGTCAGTCATTAGAGTCACGCCGAGAGGTCATCGCGTCTTCACTTCGCGGATACACCGAGCCAGGCGCAATGCTAAAGCAAGCGGCTGCGGTCTCTTATCCGACCTACCATAAGTTTTCGACTTGGGTTTCGCGCGAACGACCGCCGGCAAATGTGGCCGCACAGCCGAACTGCCTCGGTATTCCCTCGTGCTTGATCAACGTTCATCACGTCGTCTTCGACGAGGTTTACTGGGGAGATAGCCCTCGTGGTGACCGCGTCCACGTCGAGGCGTCGGTGAGCCCAGATGTTCCTTACCTTTCGCGTAACCTGGAGCTCTGCCAATCTCTTTTGGTTAAAGTCGGCGACGACGGCAGTAACGTTCTTCTGAAGCAATGTTCTAACGTCTTTGATTTCAGATTTAAGGACGAGTAGTCTCGGCCGCAAGGGGGCATGTGCCTCCTGCTGCTTCGGAGGTCGTCTCATGAGTTCAGTCAAAAAAATCGCGGTCGTTCTCTCAGGCTGCGGATTTCTCGACGGCAGCGAGATCACCGAAGCCGTTTCTGTTTTAATTTGCTTGGCGGAGTTGGGTGCCGAAGCAGTTTGCTTTGCGCCTGATCAGGAATTTGAGGCGGCGACATATACGGCTTCTGTGTCGGCCCCCGGCGCCCGCAATGCGCTAGAAGAAAGCGCGCGAATCGCGCGCCAAAAGATTCGCCCGGTGAGCGAACTTCGCGAATCCGAATTTGACGGCATCATCTTCCCGGGCGGTTTTGGCGCAGCGAAAAATCTTTCGTCTTGGGCGTCGCTAGGCGCGAAGACTCCTGTTCTCACTGAAGTTCGTAAAGCCATCGTCGCCTTTCACCGCGCATCAAAACCGATCGGCGCCATCTGCATCGCTCCGGTTCTCGTGGCGCGCGTGCTCGGCGCTGAGCATCCTGAGGTCACCATCGGCGACGATGCCGACACCGCTCTCGAAATCGAGAAGACCGGCGCCAAGCACACGAAGTGCGCAGTCGACGACTACGTTAGCGACCGCGATCACAAAATTCTCACGACTCCGGCCTACATGTACGGCGACGCCTCGCCGTTTTCGGTTTTCACGGGCATTCGCCGCATGATCGGCGAGCTCGTCGAAATGGCTTGAGCTCCCGCTAGCCCTTCATCTAGCTTTTGCAAGCAGCCTTCGCCTGCTTTGAGACGAGCATTCGTTCGCGCTAAACTTTTGAGATCAACATCGTTTTGTCTCGGGGTTTTCCATGTCGTCGAAAATTAGCGTCGCAGTTCTCTTTGGTGGTGAAAGTGCTGAGCACGCCGTCTCTCTTGAATCCGGTAAGAACGTCGCCGACGCCCTTGATAAAAATAAATACGATGTGCACCTGATCGGTATCGATAAGAAGGGCGTCATGCGTACAGTCCCGTCGCTCGATATCTTAAAGAAGACTGATGTCGCACGCCCGATCGATCTCGAGGCGACTGGTAATGAAGTATTTATTGTTCCGGGCCCGGGTAAGACGGCCGAAGTTCTTGAATTGAAGAGCGGAAAACGATTGGGCCGCGTCGACGCGGTTTTCCCAATTCTGCATGGCCCTTACGGCGAAGACGGAACGATGCAAGGCTACTTGCGCCTTCTCGGTCTTCCTTATGTTGGCCCGGGCGTTCTTGGAAGTGCCGTCGGCATGGACAAGGATTTCACGAAGCGCGTTCTTCGCGATGCGGGTCTTCCGATTCCGAAGTTCGTTGCATTAAAGCGTCACGAGACATCGACGCATTCGTTTGCGGCGCTGAAGAAGGAGCTGGGTCTCCCATTCTTCTTGAAGCCTGCGAACATGGGATCATCAGTCGGCGTTCACAAGATTTCCTCTGAGGAAAAGTTCGTCTCTGCTTTGGCCGACGCATTCCAATACGATTTGAAAGTCATGGTCGAAGAATTTGTTGAAGGCCGCGAGATCGAGTGCGCGGTTCTCGGAAACAAAGAGTTGATTGCATCTGTTCCGGGTGAGGTGATCCCGCAGCACGAGTTTTATTCTTACGAAGCCAAGTATCTCGACGAAAACGGTGCGGGCCTCGAAATTCCGGCGAAGCTCGACGCGGGCGTCGCTGCTCGAGTTCAAGAGATGGCTCGTCAGGTCTTCTCGGCCCTCGGCTGCGAAGGCCTCTCACGCGTCGATTTATTCTTGAAGAAGGATGGGACGTTGCTTGTGAACGAGATCAACACCATCCCGGGTTTTACGAAAATCTCGATGTATCCGAAGATGATGGGCGCAACGGGTGTTGGCTACAGCGAGCTCATCGACCGACTCATCCAACTCGCCATCGAGCGCACGAAGGAAGAGCGTTCGCTGAAGAAGTGATTAGTTCTCTAAGCAGTTGAGCCCCTACCCTGTAATACCGACAGAGACCAGGTCTATCAGTGTGCTTTTGCTACCACCGAACTGAAAAACGTCACCCGATTCCGATAGGTTAGACTCGATCATGCGTCAGGTAGTCCAGTAGTAGGTTGGTATTTGATTTGCTTAGGACTAGTCCCACACAAAAGGGGACCAAATGTCGACGAAGTTATTTTTAGCCTTTTCCGCTAGTCTCACACTTGCTGCATCGTTCGCAGGCGCGCAAAGCGCGAGTGAGGTTGTTCCTCCCGATGAACAAACCGCCGCCAAACAAACAGCAAAAAAGCTAGCCGATTCTACTGCTCTCACCGAGCACGAAACGTTGGAAGTTGCCAAGCTTCTGAGAAAATTGGCGCAGAAAAAAGTCTTAATCAATAAAGATGGAGTGATAGCGGTGAAGCCGTCTGTTGTCGATATTCTTCGTGATTCGGGTGTGATTCGCAAGGGTAAGGCGAAAACAGGCGCGATCTGTGATTAAGAAAAAGTCGACGTCGCTTCTCGTTCCAGTTCTCATTGTTCAATTCTTGATTGGGATAGTAGCTATGGAAGTAAAGAGCGAGAACGCTAAAGCAACTCTAAAGGTTGCTTTCCCCTACGCAAAATCGGCTACAGAATACGAGCCGGCTCGTATTCACTTGGGGCCCGAGTATATCTTTCTTGAGAACGTATTCAGCCCGCTGGTTGAGATGAATAGTCGTGGGGAGATTGTTTCCGGCGTTGCCGATTCCTTTTATTGGAAGGAAAACGATCTCCATCTGGTAATTCGTGACAATCTCAAGACGGTGGACGGTCTGTCGATAACAGCTAAAGATGCTGAGTTTTCGTTGAAGCGTCTGCTTTTGATCCCAGAAAACACCCACGGCGACTTCCGTGAGCTGATCTGTGGCGCTACCAAGTTTCGGAGCTTGTCAGACAGTTGCAGCGGAATTTCTGTAGTTGGTAATGAGCTTGTTTTGAAAACGACTGCTGCCGGCAAAACATTTCTGTTACCTATGTTAATAACGGCTGACTTTTCGATAATCCCAAAATCTTCAGTGGACTTAAAGACGCTTAAGATCATCGATTATAGGAATACATCTGGCCCGTTTTTTGTTGCTAAAGACGATGCTAAAGGCCGCATTGTGCTCAATGCGAATCCTAATCATTATCACTACTCGAAAGATATCCCGCAAACTATCGAACTCGTGCCGTCCGATCTGACCGATAAAGAGAGTTCGTTCAAAGACTTTAAAGCCGGTCGCGTGGATCTTATTACTACTATCGACTTGGCGCGCGCGGATGCGGTCATCAATTTTGCGAAGTCGGTACCGAATTCGACTCTCCATAAAACTTTAAACGTCAGAGTTTTTTTGCTCAAGTTCACTGAGCGGGGAATGAAGGAATTCAGCATCGATGATAGGCGCGCGATCGCAAAATCAGTTCGTTCTGCAGTGACACATGAGTTCGCAGGGAAAGATGGATTCGAAAAGACGGTTCAGTTTTTCCCAGCTTTCAGCGATGGTGCGCTTGAACCTGAGAAGCTTGCGGCGATAGTTTCGCCGATTGAGGCTGCTAAAAAATTCGCCGGAAAATCGAAGATAAAAATTGGTCTAGTCCGCTTGGGCGACACGAAGAAAATTTCGGAAGCTTTGAGCACTGCGCTCCCGAACTCAGAGATATTTGAAACACCAAAAAATCCAGATTTCGTGAAATACAGTCGAGAGGAAGACATGCCTCAGCTGTGTGTCATCGGTCCAGATACCGGTTTTCAAGAAGACATTGGGCTGATTACATATTCCTTGAATGCGGGGTATTTCGCGATTCCAAGATCTGAACGCGCAGCTTGGTTAGCTGACTACATGTCGATAGGCGATAAGACAGCGCGTCTCGGCCGACTGAAGGAAGCTCAGTATAAGTCTCTAAGCTCGGTAGCAATCGCGCCACTATTGTCTGCGCCATATGCAGCACTAGCCCGGCATCCCTGGAAAATTAAACTTAGTCAATTTAATGCAAATAATCAATTATGGTTGATACAGCGTTGATAACATCGCTGCTCGAGAACAGCCGCAAGAATTCGATTCAGATAGAGGAACTGGATTGGCCAAACGAATGGCTAAAGTTTCCATTTTATGATTTTGAAGTAACTATTGGTGGTGGCGATTTGCAAAGTTTTGGTCGCGGTTCGGATCGTAATCAAGATCTAGCGCTCTTAAAGGCTTGTGCTGAAGCAGTCGAGCGTCACGCCTGTAAATCCGCTCAAATTCCTACGACCGGCGTTGCTGCGCATGACAACCCTGTGAGTGCGAAGCACAATGCATGCAATGAACTCCTCGAGCGCGCGACATTAATTTTATACCTATTAGCGGATGCAAAAATGCCGAAAATAACGCCGCCAAAAGCGTTCAGAGACATGTTTGCTAATGCATTGACCAGGATTGAGAATTCTGGAGGAGTCCTTCGCTTTTTTCGCCTTAGCGAGGATGAGTACACAGTCTTGTGCTCAGTAGACTGGTTGGATAGCGCCAACAGAAGAGGTGCGCTCGTTGGTTTATCAAGAGATGGTTCTCTCGATAAGGCAGTTGAGGGAGCATTCATTGAGGTAATTAGAAACGTGGCAGCGGTTATAGATAATCCGGGCGCCATCTCGCCACTTTCGCCGGCGGCATTCCAACTTATTGATTTGCCCACCGCCGATCAAAGAAGGTCCCTGACATACTCGGCCGATTTCTGGCATCAGTTTCTCGCGAAACATGCGGGTAACCACAGAGATCTTGCTCTGGATTTTCCAAGGGATCTTAAGGTTAATTTCCAGGTCCTTAGATCTACGCTTAATGTCCCAATCCACGTGAATCGTGCCTCGTTTGAGTCTATGGATAATGATGACGTCCAATACGGTGGGTTACGCTTTCCGATTCGAATACTGAAAAATCTGGGTCTGCAAGGTCTCAACCCCCTTCCCTACTTTCTGGGTTAAACGTGGATGAACAGACTCTAAACAATACAATTCAGCGTCTATCGAAGTGGCTTTATGCATTGCTGTTTTTGGCATTAATTGCTTTGCAGTCTCTCTCCGTATTTGCATCATTTTTGATAGCAAACGAGGCTGCCAATCAGGCGGCCTCTCTTGTAAGAAGAACTGTCGTTAAAGATTTTCGTGAAGCAGTTTACACGCTTGAAGAAGCGAAACTGAGCTACTTCAAAGCAGTCATTTATTTCGATCAGGATTCGAAAAGAGTTTTTTCGCTCCCGGCGTCTCTCGACGATTTTGAATCGGAGCAATCTTTTGTCGATCGTCTCACGATGGGTAAAATCAAAGTCCCAATGTATTTCGATGATTCTCGCATGAAAAGTATTGGAACGGTTGTTTTCGTATACCACCGTTTCTCAAATTCATGGGCTGCTTTCGGAATCTGGTTATGCCTGGCCCTGCTTATGATGCCCTATTCTAGATTCGCTCGCAAAAAGGTCACTGAGAACTTTAAGAGAGAACTAGCGATGAAGGAGCAAAATTTTAGGGTCGATGTCGCTACTAGGGTGAAACACGACATCGCGTCTCCGTTAAGCGCACTACAGATGGTAGCTGATGCACTTCAAGATGAACAAGAAGAGCATCGCAAGCTAATAAAGTCGGCTGCGAAGCGGCTCACAGAGATCGTTAAGGATCTTGAGATGACAACTCAGGACCAGCTCACCTCACTAATGATGCAGCAAACGAAAGTTGGCTCACATCTGGTTCAGCATGTCTTAACGGAAATTTTCGACGAAAAGTCTGTACGCTTAGGTCCGAACTCAAACGTCGTGATCAAACTAGATTGTACTGAGGTGAAAGACGGCCGAGCAGCAATCTTCGATCTGGCAGAATTAAAAAGGTCTTTGTCTAATATTGTTGAGAACGCAATTGAAGCATGTGTGAACGGTGGAGAGGTAAACATTGTCGCGCGAGACGGCAAAAGCTTCGTTTCAATTGACGTCGTTGACAATGGTATTGGCATTAGTCCCAGTGACTTCGATAAAATCAGTAAGAAAGGCTTCACAAAAGGTAAGGCGAGTGGCAGCGGGATCGGCCTTCACTATGCTAAGCGATCCATCGAGTCATGGGGAGGTAGACTGGAATTCTCTTCAGCTAACAATGTAACAAGATTTACGATTGAACTCTTGAAAGCAACGAGCCAGTAAATTGAATTTGTCTCGCCACGATACGTTTGGTGTCTCATTCCAATACATCTAACTAGGCGCAACCATTGCATATTTACCTATGCACGAGGGTTGTCGGAGACGGGGAAGCAATAAACCGAATCTGACGACTGCGAGTGACCCTGAAGGTCACTAACGGGAGACGGAAAATGCGCAACATGAAGCTTCACACGATCTGCATCTTGGCTGTTAGCTCGATCCTCACAATCGCGATCGAAGCGAACGCTCAGCTCGATCCGAACATGGAAGCTGCGGTTGATTGCTCGGTTGCTGAGTGCATGTTCCGCGGTAACTCACAGGCTCGCGATGCGATCGCGGGTTTCCAGAAGCTTCCGACGTTCAACGGTGAAGCGAAGCTTCAGAAGGTTAGCCGTTACGAAGACAACATGGACTATGTGGTTGATCGTCGTGTTGAGACGCAGTTCGCGCCGATTGGTGAGTTGGAAAGTGTAGGAACTGGTCGCGATTCGCGCGGTCAAGAGGTCCGCTTTTATGGCAGCGCGGTCTTGATCTCTCCATGTTACGTCATCACCAGCCATCATGTCGCGTTCCAGGGCGATACAGAACCAGTTGAAGGCAAAGACTACTCGATGAAATTTCGTGTCGGTGTAAGTTCTAACCCTGAGAGCGCGTTCCTTGGAAATACCGTTGCCACACCAGTTAAATGGGGTCGTCTCGGTGCGTGTAATGCGAACGATTGGGCAATCATGAAGCTTAAAACATGTGTTGGTGCACGTCCGGACATCGGATGGATGGAAGTCTCAAAAAGTTCCGCAGAACAGCTTGTCAGCAAAAACATTGCTTCTGCAGGTTACGCAGGTGATCGCGCTCGCGGTTCACTCTCTTTCTCCGTTGGCAAGGCGACCAAGGTCAACCCTGTTAACGGGCTCGTAAAACATTCTGCGTCTTACGCCCCTGGTCAGTCAGGCGGTGCAGTGATGGTAGTCGAAGACGGAATTCTCAAGCTCGTCGGATTGAATACGACAGAATATGTGGACCATAAAACAGGCAGCAATCAGTTCGGCACATATTCAGACGAAAAGGCGAATGAGTTTTTCAGCATCAGCGAAGTTGTAAATCGCGCTGATATCAAAGCCATGCTTGATGCGGATAAGGCTCAGTACGAAACCAATCCAGCTCTGGCTCGTCTCGCAAGACCTATGCCCCGTCGCAATCAGGCGCAGTCGATTTAATCAGCGACAATAGTCCAGCAAAATTGCCCGGAACTAATCCGAGGCTCGCAACCGTCCGAAACGCCTTAAGATGGGCAACTTTGGAAGACTTCTGCGTATATCGATGTTAGGTGGGTTTTTTGCGAACTCATTGGGCGCAAGCGCCGCAGGTTTTCCATTTCGAAGCGCAAGTGATGCATCGACAGACCGCTCGTATTTCGGCAGAACCGCTGATGGCAGTGTTCTCTTTGCCAACTCAGGAAAATACGGGATGACGACGCAATTGGATTCACGGGACGGCAGCTTCGTTCGAGTCTCTAGCTTCAAAGATAATGAAACTATTCAGGTTTCATCGCGAGTGGCGAATCAACTAATCATAAGCGAGTTCAGCAGGCGCCGCGATTCGCAGGCGTTCGATCTTGTAGCCGTTACTAGAAAGAGCCTTGGCATTTTAATGTATTCCGACGACGGGTCTTTTGATGAGGTCACTTCAAGTGCTCCTGCTGCAAAAAAGAATGTGTCGTCGACTTGTTCTGATTCACTTGTGCAACAAGTGAGTGGACTAATCGGAAGCTTGTCATCAAGCGGAGATTGCAAGGACTACGCGAGCGATATCAGGGCACTGGCTGAAAAGATCGCTCCAGTTTCGACCGAGAGCTCTCAGGTTTCGTGTTTAAAGAAAATTGGTTACGAGGAGACCGCTACGAAAGTGACAGGACTTCTTACAGCCGAAAGTAACATTCATCCGATCTGCGACGCGAAAGCCGTTTCCAATTTCGATAAAGCTAAGTCGCAATTAACGTTTGGGAGCGAAGTGCTGGTAGCAAGCGGGATTCGCCGCGAAAATGCATTCTTCCACGAGCTTTTGCACGTATCAGGTATCGAAAGTGAAGTAGAAACTAAGGCTCTAACCGCGTGTTGCTCATCGGGACGATCTGATAAATCGAGCTGTGAGATCGCCGAACTCATTAAGAGGGCGGAAACAAAACTTTCACCCGTCCGAGAAATACTGTTGGCGTACTTCAGATCTGAGCAAGTACCAAACATGCAAAAGAAGAGGATTGGCGATTCTTACTTCAAGGCTGACGATATATTCCTTTCGAAAGAGCGTTGTAGCGTGCCTGGAGCAGCATCCGCGGCAGTACGTTCATTAAGCGAGACGGCCACAAGTATGTGCAATGCTACGCCGGACAGTTCTTGCAAGTCTGAGTTGCAACAACTTAAATCTACATTCTCTGCTCGCGCGGAGGAATGTCAGCGTGGCCAAGTCTTAGTCACAAAGTTAGCCAACGCTGATCAAAAAGTAGGTAGTGCTCTAGCGGTCCCGGCAACATCTGCAAAAGCACCGACTCAAGTCGTACTTCCCCAAGCGCTCACCTACCGTCCCGAAACCACCGAGCCAGCAGCAGTTCGGCGCGAGGTCGAGCGCATTCGTCAGCCGCTGATGGCGGCGCGTGAATATGGCAGCGGTATCGCGAGAACAATCGTTGCGAACATGGGAAACACCGCTTACGCAGCAGAGTCGCGATTGCCGCGTCGAGTGTCGAAGACTGAATGGTCTTCGTCGGTGAAGAGTGTTGATCCGAAGTCGGGGCGAGTGACGCTTGATCTCGGAACGAACGAAAAAGGTCAGACGCTCACGGCGTCAGCATCGATGGCATTTGACGGATCAACGTTTAGTTCGCCTCAAGTGAGTGTTCAGGCTGAACCTGCTGTGAGTCGTGCGACGAGCAATCGCACGGCTGGCGCCGCTGTGAGTGCTCGCGTTGACGTTTCCGAAGCGACGCGCGCAGAGGCAAAGGGATCAGCTACATCAATTCCTGGACGGGTCGCCCGACAGCAACAGCAGGCATCGACTCCAAGCAAGCAGATGGCGGCTGCCGACGAACCCGGTGCGCCTGTTTACACCCGCTCGGATTCTCCTCAGACATCAAGCGGTGCCGCAGGCGGCGGTTCTCCGACGAGATCCATCGCCGATACTCCAACAGTTTCGGCGTCTGCATTAAAGCGCATGCTCGTAAGATCAAACTCTCCCGATGCGATCATTCGCGACCACACCGAAGACCTCAAAGCAAACGGGATGCAAGTTCGCTACCGATGCGCTCGGTACCCTCGAGATTTTAAAGGAACCCAGCTCTTCGACCTTGATGCGTATCAAGGTAGGAAGTGCGGCTCGCAGTGAAGTCGAAAGGCTCGGTCTTTGTACGGTCGGCTCTCATCTTCGGGATGCTTTACTTCGCGTACGTTGCGGGTATGACTCTCTATGATGCCGACAAACAATATCGAGCCGATCTCGAACGCTGGGTGAACAACGCGTCGATGTTTTCGCGTTTTGGTGAAGCGCTCCTCGCCCAAGGCGAAG
>CAJYIL010000663.1 GCA_913774795.1 Pseudobdellovibrionaceae bacterium | reverse complement strand
GAGGCAAGGGCCTACCAACAAGTTTGCGGTGAGCTCTTCGTCACCAACAAAAAAGATCTCGATCTCGGAACCATGGAGAATCGTCTCGTCTGTGGTGACGGGAAAAAAGATCAAATCGGCAAACCTTGGTCGGAGATTCCTCCGAATCAAATGGCGTATTTTCTCAAGGGGTTTCTGCAAACTCGCGGTTATCACTCGCCGGAGTTCGTTCAAGACAACGAACGTTTGTACGTCAAACTCGGCCCTTTGAGTCGCGTAAAGACGATCAAATACCTGGGTGGCCCCGACAGCTGGGAGCCACCTACTCGCCGGTTGGTTCTCGACGAACCGCTCACTCCCGCTCTCCTCAACGACATGGAATCCTGGTCGCTGAGTCAGATCAAAGACGAAGGCTACGCGTGCGCGGAGAACGACGTGCAAGCCGATCCGAAGACAGGTGAGATCGCGGTTTTTTTCCGCTCGGGCCCGAAGAAACGAATCCGTCTCCTGGATGAAAAGGGTGATGCGGGCGTGAACGCGGGGGCGCTGAACCGATACAACGCCTTTGTGCTCGATGATTTTTATAAAGAGCGAATGGTCGCACTGACGCGTCGACGCACATTGGATGACGGCTTCTTACAAACGCTCGTCATGACGACCGAGTGCGGTTCGGGTGACTCCGTGACGATTGTGCGTGACGTCTCTCTCGGCCCTCCGCGCACCGTTAGAATCGCCGTCGGCGGTTCAACCCAAGAAGGCCCTCGTGTCAAAGCCATCGTTCGACAAGCACGGATCGGATCAAGCGCTTCGAATGCGCAGGTTCAGCTCGATGCTTCGTACTTGATTGACCAACAAAACCGCCAAAGCTTGAGTGCGAATTACAACTGGTACTACCTAAAGGGCGAAAACCGTTACTCGCTGAGACCCATGCTCGAACTCAAGCACGAATCGACGCAAAATTACGACGTCAAGTCGGTGACGGGCGCCGCGCTTCACAATTGGACATTCGACACGAACGAAGGTCACTACGATCTGCGGGCGGGGCCGGGTCTGATCCGAGAAGATCGCACGCGCTCGAAAACAGATCGTCTCGTGAATGCGGCGTTCATCGAGGTCGGTGCACGTTGGATGGAGCACGACTTCGAATGGTTCAATACCTCGCCGCGCACCGGTGAATACATCGATATCAGTGGGCTGCTCGCGATTCAAAAGATGGGCTCGAACTTTACGGGACAAAAAATCCAAGTGCAGGGCGAGAAACTCTGGACGATCGGCCGATATGATCCTCCTCTCTTCGTTCTCGGGACACGTTTTCATTTCACGACCGTTTTCACTCCCGAGACCGATCCTGGCGTTTTCCCGACACGCTTTCTCTCATTTTTGGGCGGCGATAATGATCTTCGCGGTTACACGTTTCAATCTTTACCGCGTTCGCAAATCGGTGCGCTGACCGAGATGGATGCGTCGATCGAAGGGCGCTTTCATCGAGTCTTGTTCCGAATCGTCGACGTCTTCGCTTTCTTGGATTCAGGTGTCTTGGGAGCAAAGGGGAACGCCCAAATCGACCAACCTCTCTTTTGGTCTCCGGGTTTCGGTTTTCGGTGGGAGTCACCGGTCGGAGTGCTACGCACGTATCTCGCACGCCGATTCGCGACGAACCAGAATGAGTCCGAGGAGCCCTACGATAAAGCGTTTCGCGTCGGCGTGACGTTCGGGGAGGAATTCTGATGAAGACCTTCTTGAAAGTGGTCGGTAGAATTGTCTTGGTTCTCACGATTTTCACCGTGACGTTTTGGGTGACGTTTGGGCTTTACGTTTTTTGGTCGCCCGAATTTAAAGTCACGACCGAGTTCGCATCGGAGCTCGTGGCGAAATTCGCACCCGAGAATCTCAAAATCGCCTTCGACTCTTTCACCCTCGAAATCAATCGCCCCAAAGATCGCTTCTGGTCGAAGACTGTCGTTTTGCAAGCGAGAAATCTCTGTGTGCAGTACAACACGACCGCCGTCGACACTTGTATCGGCGACATTCGACTCGCCTTCACGGCCGGCTTTGATGGTCCGGTGCTGGAGACTGAATCTCGGTGGATCCCGCACATCGAAAACATCGAACCTCTCAAAGTGGGCGGCGCGATTGTCCACATCGACTTAACCGCTTTTCCGCCCCCGAAAGAGGACGAGACGCCCTCGAACTTCGATTTGCTCGGCTTCGTTCGAAAAGAAATTCTACCCAAGTGGAACATCGAAGGCAGCCGCATCAACGTCATTGACTTTCAAATTAAAACAGATCCACAATCGGTTTTCTCTGCGAAATTCGATCTGCAACCCACCGAGGGCGACCAGAACATCGAAGCGGTGTTGCACGAATTTCGTCAAATTAACGGCCCTCTTCGCGCGCAAGCATCCATCGTCGTGACGCGGCCGCGCGACTGGGGTGCAAACGACGTCAACACCTACGAGGACGGAAAAACGGAGCGCGTCTCCAAGCACCGCTGGAAGATCGTCGCGGAGGGCGAACTCAATCTCGACTCCAAACGATCGATCCTCCTGAAGGCCGACTCCAAAATCCGCGATCTCCAGCGCCTCAATTTCCGAATTCAAACGATCTTCAAAGGCATCGACGCTATTCAAGAAGCGCGCGTCGAAGGAAAAGTTCGTGATGATGCGTTTAACTGTCTCGCATCCATCAAAGGCGGCAACGCGAAGGGCGAATTGCAGGTCCTCGATTTCATCAACTGCGCGGTCGCAGCCGATCTTGCAAAAAAAGAAGGTGGTGTTCGCTGCGGTCCTCAGGCCGTGCGACTCAAGATTCGCGAGCAAGCGCTCATGCACCGGAAAGAGCTCTTCATCTTCAAGCCCGAGCTCGATCTCAAGGTCACGAATCTCGACTTTGGCGGCGATAAAAAATCGGCCGATCTTGAACTCGATCTTTTAATGGATCACTTAGGCATGCTTCGCGTCGGCACAAAGATGAAT
>CAJYIL010000662.1 GCA_913774795.1 Pseudobdellovibrionaceae bacterium | reverse complement strand
TCGTGCCGATGCGTTTTTGTCGATCATTATTGTCAGTGATGAAGATGATTTTTCAGTCGACACATCGGCTAGCACTTACACCCATGACTACCAGTACTCAGGGCTCCACAAGACCGACACCTACGTGAACTTTCTCGATAATCTAACGGGTGCTGACGGGACGAACCGAAGTTCAAAGTACAATGTCAACGCCATCGCGGTTTCTGATCAAGCCTGCTTAGATGCACGAAATGCCGAGAAGCCCAATGAGTATCTCATCGCTCATCGTTACATCGAGCTTTCGAATAAGACGAGCGGCATCGTCGGAAGTCTCTGCTCGGATTTCGGGATGTCTCTTTCGAATATCTCGAACAAGATTATCGAACTGACGACGCAATTTTATTTGGGCCAACCGGCCGTGGCTTCAACGCTTTCGGTCTTGATCAATGGCGAGCGTGTTCCCCAGCTTCAAGCGACCGACCCGCAGCCGTGGAACGGCTTTCTCTACCGTGCCGAGACCAAATCGCTGACCTTTTACGGCCGTTACGTCCCGCAGCCGGCGGCGATCATTTCGGTCGACTTTGTTCCATCTGCCATCAAATAATGGCGGAATGCCGAATCAGTTCTCTGAGCAATTCAAAAGGTTTCGCACGCCGCTCCTGGTCGCTTTGATCGTCTCGCTCGGCCTGGGGCTGGGACTCGGGTGGAAATTAAAACGTGATCGCGCCGCTCAGATGGGTCTGGTCACATCGAGCCAGAAGATTCGGGTTCTTGCTTTAACAGGCTCAATTCCGCCTCAAATTTTGCGCGGGTTTCGAGCGGCGGAGAATATCGAAGTCGAGCTGGTCTTTGAGCCCACACCTGATGCGGTCTTTGCTCGCCTGGAAAAGGATTCAACGTTTGATCTGGTCACTCTTCTCTCTTCTCAAACTTCCCGCGCAACTCAGAATTTGAAAATTCAGCCTTTTAAAGCGAGCGAGATTGCGGGATTCGAAAACATCTCGCGTGATTTCATCGATCTCCCGGAGAGACTTCCGACGACCGTGCCTTTTCTCTGGGGACTTCTGGGTTACGTGTACAACACAGAAACTGTCGACGCGATCAAGACGTGGTCGGATGTGCTCGAACTCGACCACGGAACCAAAATCTTCTTTAAACCTCTTGAGTTTGAATTCGTACGACTTGCGAAATTGAATCAGCCTCGGCCGATCGCGGAGAACGCTCTTCAAGATCGCGTTCGTCGCTTTAATCAAACCTACAAGCGCACCGATCGCTTTCTCGCTGATCCAGAAATCAAAGAGGCCGAAGGAGACGTGGTCGAGGTTAGTTTCAGCGAGGGCACGATTCCCGCCTACAAAGATATGGATTTCATTCTCCCGAAGGAAGGCGCTCTCCTGTGGATTTTGAACTTGGCGCTTTCGGCAAATTCCGCGCATGTCGAGCAGGCGAAGGCGTTCGTTGCGTACGTTTTGAAACCTGATGTCGCTCTAGAAATTTCGAGGCTGAATCACGAAGCATCCACGAATAAGGGCGTGGAATCGTCAGGTCTTTTGCCGACGCAAAAGCCGTCTTCACTTCGGCGTGTCCCACTGACCTTGATCGATCTTCAGTTCAACGATTTGAAAAATTAATTGTAAGCGGCGAGGCTGACTTCTCTGAAGTTGCCGCCTGACGGGTTCAAAACTCTCTGGCCGTTCTCAACTCCGTAGATAGTCAGGCGAACGGTGTGAATGTTGGCGAAATCGTAGCCCACCGGCAAAGGGATCTGCGCGCTGAAGCGCCCGTTCACGCATTTAGCCGGCAATGCTGCCTCGTCAACTTGAACGCTCCCGCCAGTGATTTGATATGAAATCAGATTGTCCTCGAAACCGCCGTCTTCGCAGGAGCCGCCGAGATCGACGCAGACGCTGTCGTCGACGCCGCACGCCGCGCCGCTGGCGACCGTGCCCGTTTTAACGGCGACGGGGTTGTCGTTGTTGATTGAAATCCGCAGTAAAGACGGGTCTTTTTCGCACGTAAGGCCAACACAGGTTTCGACCGCGAGATTGTCATAGAGCCCGTTGTTCGCGGCGCCGTAGGTCGAGCAGTTCTGAAATGCGAGACAAGCCGAGAAGCTTAACGCCGAAAAGAAAACTGCACGGATGACGGAACTCATTTTTTGCCGCACTCTTGAGACCTCTTGCTCTGTTCTCTTATCGACAGAATGAGACATCGACTTCAGTCTAAACGGCTTTTGGAGTTTCAAAATGCGAAATTTTTTAGGCGCCCTCCTCCCCGCCCTGGCTCTCGTTCTGCTCCCCCCATCGTCTCACGCTGAGACACCCAAAATTTTTCGTCTGCATGTGCCAACGGAGCCCTCCTCACTCGATCCGGCACTGGTGCAGTCGACCGACGCCTCTTATTTTCTGAACAACGTCATGCGGGGACTTTACTCCTACGACAATGACAAAGGACTCGTGGCCGAAGGAGCGCGATCGTGCTCCTTCAAAACTCCAACCTTGTTGTCCTGTGAACTGAATGCCGATCGTGAGTGGAGCGATGGTTCAAAGATTGTCGCCGACGATTACGTTCGGGCCTTTCGACGTCTCGTTAGCAGCTCCGGCAAGAATGCGGCGATTGAGCTTCTGAAAAATTTAAAGAATATGGAGTCGGTCCACGCCGGAAAATCAAAACCTGACCAGCTGGGTGTGCGCGCGGTCTCGCGATCGAAGCTCGAATTCGATTTCGATTCCCCGGATCCTGAATTTCTCTACAAACTCTGCTCGAGCGTTCTGGTTCCGATTAAAAGCGATGTTTTCCCTTCGCGTGAGAAGTCGGCTGAAACGGTCGTCAACGGGCCCTATCGCATCGTGACTTGGACGAAAGGTAGACGCGTTCGATTGGAGTCGAATCGCTTATACAAGCAAGGCTCGCTCGCGCGGCCGCCTGTCGAGATTTTATTCGTCGACGATGATGAGACCGCTTTTAACCTTTACGAGCAGGGAGAGCTCACGTTTTTACGCCGGCTCCCGTCGACGCTCATTCCGAAAATGAAGTCGCGTCCCGACTTCTTGCAAATTCCTGTCGCGCGCTTCGATTATCTGGGTTTTGGGCCGGAGTTTGAGAAACAAGATCTGATGCGCGAGGCGCTCGCCTATTCGCTCGACTTCTCAGAACTCGCGCGCATCTACGATGCACTCGGGATGCCCGGTTGCCCTTCGCTTCCGCGCCATTTGATGGCAAGTGAACCCTGCATCAAGTACGATCTTGCGCGCGCCAAAAAGGCTTTCGAGAAAGTTCCGCTCGAGATTCGTTCGCGGAGATATAAACTCGGCTTCTCAAAGATGGGAGGCGACGACATCAAGAAAGGCGCTGAGTGGGAACAAGCGCAGTGGAAGAAGAATCTTGGCGTGACCTTTGATCTCGATTCCGCCGAGCAAGGTGTTTATCTTGCCCGATTGAAAAACTCACCACCCGCCGTTTTCAGAAAAGGGATCGGTCTTGAGCGACCGACCTGTCTGGCCGCGCTTGAAACCTTTGCCGAGGGCGGCTCAGAAAATTTCATCCATTTTAAAAATGCGGATTACGAGAGAGTTATCCGTGACATCACAAAAACGAAAAACGAGAAACAGAGGCGCGAGCTCTGCAGTCAGGGCATTCGACTTTTGCTCGATTCGAACCGAATTCTCCCTTTG
>CAJYIL010000661.1 GCA_913774795.1 Pseudobdellovibrionaceae bacterium | reverse complement strand
TCTGTTCGCGTTTTTCACGCGAGACGAGATCAAGCGACGCACACGCACTGAGCACGAACTCCGAACAGCGCAAGATGCGGCGCTGATCGCGAGTAAGATGAAATCGCAATTCCTCGCAACCGTCTCTCACGAGATTCGCACTCCGTTAAACGGAATCATCGGAATGAGCGATCTTCTCAGAGCCCGCGTGAGAGACCCGGAACATCGTCGGTTCGTCGACATCATTCATAACTCCGGCAACGCTCTGCTGAAAATCGTGAATGACATCCTCGATTTTTCGAAGATCGAAGCGGGTAGAATCAACTTCGAGTTTTCTGAGTTCTCGCTTCTGGAATCGGTCGAAGTGACGGTCGAGCTTTACTCAGCGCAAGCGCGCGAGAAAAATATCTCGCTCGTTTGCTATGTCGATCCGACGGCGCCAGCGAAAGTTATCGGCGACCTCTCTCGCGTCTCTCAGATTCTCCGCAACCTCATTTCGAACGCTTTAAAATTCACCGATGACGGAGGAGTTTCGATTCACGCCAAGTTGCAGGCTCGTTCGAGCGACAAGTCGCTCATCCGTTTTGAAGTCACTGACACCGGTCGTGGAATCGCGCCGGAGCATCACCGACTTCTCTTTCAGCCCTTCAACCAAGTCACCGAAGGCGGACGCAAAGAGGGAACCGGCTTGGGCCTTTCGATCTGCAAAGATCTCGCAGAGGCCATGGGCGGCTCGGTTGGTTTCGAATCAAGTCTGGGTAAGGGCTCGACCTTTTGGTTTGAAGTGCCCGTGAAGCCCGCAAGTGAAACCGCCGTCGGTGAAACGCAAGCGGTTCTGCTCGCACCCGGCTCAGTATTCTTCATCGGGGCGGATGAAGTTCTCGGAAAAGCGCTCTCGAAATACGCGGTCGAGTGGGGTGCCCAGCTTATCGAGATTCCGGATTGGAACGCGCACGGTGGAGACACCCTCGTCGAAAAATCACTCACAATATCGAACTCCAGCGCCGGTCAACCCGTCGTTTTCGTTGCCGTCGAGCGAGGTCTCGATGATCGTCTCGTCGAAGATCTCACGACGATTTCGCGTCAGCAAAAAGCTCGAATTGTTTTCGTTTCGCAAGAGGGACTCGATGAACTCTCGCCGGGGCTTCGTGAAATCGACGCGAGCGGATTTTTAGGCGAACCGTTCCGCCGAGAACAATTAGCCGCCATCGTAAACGGCACCGCTCATGCTCCGGCTCTCGCAACGCCTGTGCGCCCGGAGAAACAAGACTCCGCCCTGATTCTTCTCGTCGAAGACAATCAGACCAATCAATTGCTCGCCGAACTTCTCCTTCAAGAACTCGGGCATCGCGTGCATACGGTCGCCAACGGTCGAGAGGCTGTCGAGGCTCTGACGCGGATCGGATACGATCTTGTGTTGATGGATTGTCAGATGCCGGTGATGGACGGCTTCGAAGCTACGCGCCAGATCCGCGCTCGCGAGACGACCACCGGTCAACACACGCCGATTGTCGCGATGACGGCGAACGCGCTCGATTCTGATCGCGATCGGTGTCTTCAAGCCGGCATGGACGATTTCTTGGCGAAGCCGTTTCAGGCGACGGAGTTGAGTGAGAAGTTGAGACGATGGGTGAAGGTAGAAACGCGCGGAACAGTCGATTGGGCGGTTCTTCACGATCTCGCGACGAAGACGAACCCGTCAGTCGTAACGAGACTCATCCAATCGTTCTTAAAAACCTTGCCGGCTTCGCTCACCGAGATTCGCACGGCGCTCGCCGCAAAAGATCATCAGGCCTTGAGAGCGTGGGCCCACCAGCTGAAATCTTCAAGCGCCTCACTCGGGGCACTCGAACTCAACAGATTTTGTTTGCGTCTTGAGGAAGCCGTCGAGACGGGCAGCTCTGACGAAATGATCGGCGCCGCCGCTCGCGATCTCTTGCAAAACGGCGAGATGGCTCTCGCCGAATTTAAAGCCCAGACCCGGTACGTTTAAACGAGCAGTCGGTAACCCTCGTTCAAAACCGTTTCGATCTTCACGTTCGAGGTCGCGATCTTCTTGCGAAGGTGACCGACGTGCGTATCGACCGTGCGATCGGTGACCGCGATATCCGAACCCCAAACTTTATCGAGGAGCTGGGCGCGTGAGAAAACGCGATCCGGGCTGCGAGCGAAGGTGAGAAGGAGGCGGAATTCGATCGACGTGAGCGAAACGCTTTCTGCGCCTTGCGACTTTGCGATCGAGACTCGCTGTTTTTCGACGTCGATCGTGAGGTCTTTCATTTTCAGAACCGCCTGTTGATCCTGGGCTGTCGCGGTTTTCTTGAGCTTCGCGTTGACGCGCGCCCGGAGTTCGAGCGGATCAAACGGCTTTGAAATGAAGTCGTCGACGCCCAGAGAAAAGGCGATCACTTTATTCGCGGTTTCTGTTCGACCCGTCAAAATAAACACGGGCGTCTGGTGCTCTTGACCAATCTCGGCCAAGAACTTCATTCCGTCTCCGTCTGGCAGCTCGAGGTCGAGAATGACGAGGTCAAAGGTTTGCTTCTTCAGAGCCGCTTTGGCTTCGGCCAACGTTTTCGCCATTGTGACCTGCTGTTGCTCGAGGGCCGCTTCAACGAGGATCTGGATCTCTGGATTGTCTTCGACACAAAGGATAGTTTTCATATGAAGCCACGTTACCGGCGCTCGAAGAGAGTGGCAATGCTTGCAGATTAAGCATCATTTCGAGACGTGGTAAACATAAGGAGAAAACTCCAAATGGCGTCCTCATGGGTTTCAAGACGCGGGTGCAGATTGGCTATCAAGCGGATCACAATCGAAACGCGTTTAACTAAGACTGCCCTCTGGGCAGAAGGATTATGACAATGAAAGCAGCTCTCGTAGCTCTCACATTCGTTCTCGGCGCAACTGTAGCTCAAGCACAAGGTCACGACGCAGCAGCACCAGCTCCTGCAGCACCTGCAACTGCACCAGCTGCTGCTCCAGCACCAGCTCCAGAAGCAGCTCCAAAAGCTGAAAAGAAAGCCCATAAAAAAGGCCACAAAAAAGGTGCAAAAGCTGAAGGCGGCGAGCACATGTAATTCGCCCTGCTTTCGCCTTCAGGCGCAAAGCAAACGAATTTCATAGAGCCAACTCTTTAACCAGAGTTGGCTTTTTTTATTTTCGGTCCGGACTTATCTCGGAGCCTGGATCCACGAAGCGTCTTTGATCGACGCAATTCCTGATTTGCGCACGCCCTTGGTCGTGTACTCGATCAGTACCGACGGATGGTGCGCGTTTCGCAAAATCTCCAAACGTTCGCAGCGAACACCTTCTCCGTTTTCGAGCTGGAGAACGCGCGGCGAGCCAGTTTCACTCAAACA